>NZ_JBIQHY010000004.1:0-37842 GCF_044508335.1 Actinomadura sp. | reverse complement strand
TCCAGGGTCAGATGCTCCAGGGTCAGATGCCGAGCTCGCGGAGCACGTGCAGGAGCCGGTCGTTGGACGGACGGTCGCGCACGGCGATCCGGAGCCAGTCGGAGCCGAGCCCGGGGAAGGTGTCGCCGCGCCGCACGGCGTAGCCGCGCTGCCTGAGCAGGGCCCTGATGCCGAGGGCGTCCGGCACGCACAGGCACAGGAACGACGCACGCGCCTCGGGGACGACGTAGAGGCCGCGTCCGGTCAGCTCCGCGGCCAGGCGGTCGCGCTCCTCGCCGAGTTCGACCGCCCATGCCTCGGCCTCGGCGACGGCCTCCGGCGAGCAGCACGCTTCGACGGCGACGAGCGCGGGCGTGGACACCGCCCAGAGCGGCTGCGCTTCCGCGAGCCGCCCCACCATGTGGGGGTCGGCCAAGACGTACCCCGCGCGGAGCCCGGCGAGCCCCCATGTCTTGGTCAGGGAGCGGATGACCACGGTCCCGGTGGGCAGCCGGCCGGCGAGCGACTCCGGTTCGCCCGGGACGACGTCCATGAACGCCTCGTCCACGACGACCGTCCGGCCGGGCCTGGCGAGCGCGGCGACGGACTCGGACGGGTGCAGCACCGAGGTGGGGTTGGTCGGGTTGCCGACCACGACGAGGTCGGCGTCCTCCGGGACGAGCGCGGGGTCGAGGGTGAAGTCCTTGCTGAGGATCACCCGCTCCACCTCGTGCCCGGCGGCCCGCAGCGCGGCCTCCGGCTCGGTGAACTGCGGGTGCACGACCACCGCGCGGCGCGGCGCGAGGACCCGCGCGAGCAGCACGAACGCCTCCGCGGCGCCGGCGGTCAGCAGCACCTCGTCCGCCGACCTGCCGTGCCGCCGCGCGACCGCCCGGCGCGCCGGGCGCGGGTCGGGGTAAGCGGCGAGGTCCGCGACGGACGCCCTGATCCGCTCGGCCAGCCACTCCGGCGGCGTGCCCGTCCGGACGTTGACGGCGAAGTCGGCGAGCCCGCCGCCGACCTCCGCGTCCCCGTGATGGCGCAGGTCGACGTTCATGGGCGTCCCGCCTCGTGGTGCCCCGCCTCGTGGTGCCCCGCCTCACGGTGGCCCGGTTCGTAGCGCCCCGGTTCGCGGCGTCCCGTCTCGCCGGGTCCCGCCTCGTAGTACAGGAGCGCGTTGACGGCCGCCGCCGCGACCGCGGAGCCGCCCTTCTCCGAGACGTTGCTGAGCTGCGGCAGCCCGCTGGCGCGCAGCGCCTCCTTGGCCTCGCGGGCGCCGACGAAGCCGACCGGCATGCCGACGACCAGCGCGGGGGTCACCCGGCGCTCGATGATCTCGAAGATCGCCTCGGGGGCGGAGCCGACCACCCAGACCGCGCCAGGACCGACCTCGGAGTAGGCGAGCCGGACGGCCGCGGCGGAGCGGGTGATGCCGGCGGCGCGGGCCATCCGGGCGGCGGCCGGGTCGGCGGCGTGGCAGACCGTCTCGCGGGCGGTGATCCCGGCCGCGACCATGCCCTCGTCGGTGACGATCGGCGCCCCGCCGTGCAGCGCCGCCCAGCCCTGGCGGAGGTGCTCCTCACTGGTCAGCAGGTCCACCGCGTACTCCAGGTCGGCGGTGGCGTGGATCACCCGCTCGGCGACGGCCCGCCACAGCGGCGGCATCGGCGACAGGTCGACGCGGGACCGCAGGATCTCATACGACCGGACCTCGATCGGGTGGGGTTGACGGACGGTCAACTGCGCTCCTCCAGTGCTCCGGATCCTTGCTTCCGGACGGGTTACCAGGGTTTCACGCCTTGCGGGGAGATACGTCCGGGCCAGGAAGTACGTCCGGCTCGCCGGGCAGCGCGGGGATTGTCTCGATGGGACGGCTCGTCCGTGACGTCGGCGGTGCGGGGGTCCGGGCGTTCCGCTCGCCCCACACGACGATCACCGGGTCCTCGGGCTGCTCCGGCCGGTCGAGCCGGGTCGCCTGAAGCCGGACGGCGCCGGGGGTGAAGCCCTGCTCGTCCAGGAGGTCCAGTATGGCCTGCGCTTCGGCGGGCGCCGCCACGGCGACGATGCGGGCCGGCGTGAGCGCGGCGCACACCCGCACGGCCTCCGGCCCGCCCTGCCCGAGGAACACCGCGTCCGGCCTGGGCAGATGCCCGGCGGTCGACCGGACGTCCCCGGACGCCATGGCGACCTTGACGCCGTGCAGCCGCACGTTCTGCCTGACGCGCTCGCACGTCGCGTGGTCGCGCTCGACGGCGACGACGGCGGCGCCGAAGCGCGCGCACTCGATGCCCACCGAGCCGTCGCCGGACTCCACGTCCCACACCATGTCGCCGATCCCGGGACCGAGCTTCGCCAGCGCGAACGCCCGGACGTCCGGACGCGGGCCGGGGCCCTCGCCGAACGCCTCCGCCGGCAGCGCCCATCCCGCGGGGGCGCGCGGAGGCCCCGAGGCCCAGCCCGTTTCGCCCAGGGCATGGCGGTTGTCCAGGACGAGCACCACGTCGGGCTCGTTCCACGGGCGCGTGGTGGCCTCCGCGGGACGCACGTACACGACCCGCTCCTTGGGTCCGCCCAGGTCCTCGCAGACCACGAACGAACGCGGCGTGACCGGGAACAGGGCGCGCGCCAGTTCCGCTGGCCCCGCCCCAGGACCGGTCAGCACGGCCACCTTCGGGTGGGCCCGGCACGCGTTCACGGCCTGCCGCAGATGCCCGTCCCTGGCGGAGACGACCAGAGCGTCCTCCCAGGGCAGCCCCGCGTGGGCGAAGGCCCGCGCCACCAGCGGCGCCGCGGGCACGATCTCCGGCGCGTGCCCTCGCTCAAGCAGTTCGCGCACGATGCCGAAGTAGCCGGGGTCGCCGTCCACAACGACGACGACGTCCTGGTCGGTGACATCGACACCTTGCAGCGCCTCTACGGGATCCGTCGTGGCGATCTGGTGAACGTCCGGCGGCAAGGGCGCCCTCTCCAGCAGACGGGCCTCGCCCACCACCAGCGCGGCGCTCTCCAGAGCCGCCTCGGCCGCTTCGGAAAGCGGCGAACCGTCGCAGCCGACGACCGTGAGCATCGCCCTGCCCTGCCGATCGCCTACCGCGCCACGCGCGTGCCGGACCGCGGGACCGGCCGGCCCCCGCCCGCCGGAAGAACGCTCACCAAGACGGCGCTCATCGGGCCGTCCGGCCGTACATGCCGATCACGCGGTCGTCCTCCGGGTCGACGAGGACGACCTGCACGGCGACCGGGCTGCGGGGGGCGCCCGCGGCCTCGGCGGCGAGCCGCTCCAGCTCGCCGGCCGCCCGGCGGCACAGCTCCCGCCCGCACGGCCCGAGCCTGCCCGCCGCCTCCCACAGCGCACGGACCTCCTGGAAGGTCGCCGCCCGCGACACCTCGCCGGCCAGCCCGACCCCGAGGTCCATGTCGAGCGTGATCGACTCCAGCAGGCCCGCGGCGCCGCCCAGCACGGCGACCTGCTCCGCCATGCCCGCCACCAGGACGAGCTGGGCGACCCCGTCCTTCACCGCCTTCCCGGCCGCCTCGCGGACCGCCCCCGCCGGGACGAAGCACGCGTCCGGCAGTTTCGGCAGCATCCGGCGGGCGGCCTCGCGCGCGCCCTCCCCGTACAGCACGAGCGTCCGATCACCAGCGGTCACGGATACCGTCCCTCCTCGTCGTCGTAGAGCCTCGCGGAGGCGCCGTCCGGATGGGCGGGCGGCGCGCCGGAAAGCGGCGGATCGGTCGCGATCCGGCTGAAAACGATCATGTCGCGGCTGACGCCCTCCGCGTCGCGCTCGGCCCCGCGGGCGACGCCCTCGCGGACGTAGCCGGCCTTCTCGGCGACGCGGACGGAGGCGCGGTTGGTGACCATCGCGCGCAGTTCCACCCGGAAGAGCCCGCAATCGCGCAGCGCCCAGTCGGACACCAGGCGGAGCGCCTCGGTGGCGTAGCCGCGCCCGCGCGCGGCGGGCCGCATCCCGTAGCCGACCTCGGAGGTCAGGTGCGTCCAGTCCACCTTGAACAGGCCGATGGTGCCGACGAGGTCGCCGGTGTACCGCTCTGTCACCGCGAGATGGACGCCCAGGCCGAAACGCTGGACCTTGTGGACGCCCTCCCGCAGGAACCAGGCGATGGGCTCGGCCTCCAGGACCGTCGGGAAGTTGGGCGGCAGGAAGTGCTCGCGGGCGCGGATCACCTCGATCAGCGTGCCGGCGTCGTCCAGCGCGAACGGGCGGAGGACGAGCCGTTCGCCCACCAGGCGCACGGTCCCCTCGAAGGCGTTCACGCGCGCTCCCCTCACGCCGCCCGCACGGCGCGGGCCGCCCGCACAGAATAGGCTGTCGAGGTGAGCTACCAGCGCCTGTCCCCGGACGAACGGCGTGCCCAGATCCTGGACGTCGCTCGGCGGATGTTCACCGAGCTGCCCTACGCCGAGGTGTCCACGGCCGCGATCGCCCGCGAGACGGGCGTGCAGCGCGGCCTGATCCACTACTACTTCGGGACGAAGCGGGAGCTCTTCCTCAAGGTCGTCAAGAGCCTGACCGCGTCCGCGGCGATGCGGGTCCCGCCGCCGGACGACCGGCTGACGCAGCCCGAGGCGGTCGAGCTGCTGGTGAACGTGTTCCTCGACACCGCCGAGCAGAACGCGACGACCTGGTTCGCGGCGCTGGACGCCGAGGGCTTCGGGCAGGACCCCGAGCTCCTGCGCATCGTCAACCGGTTCAAGGACGAGGCGGTCGAGCACATGGTCGCCATACTGCGGGTTCCGGAGCCGACCGAGACGCTGCGGGCCGTCCTGCGCGTCTACACCGGGCTGGTGGACGCGGCGACGCGGCAGTGGCTGCAGGAGAAGACGCTCGACCGCGAGCAGGTGCACACCCTGCTCGCCCGGTCGCTGCTGGCGATGGTCGGCGACATCGCCCCCGCCCTGGAGCGGGCCGGCGCCGGAGAGGAACCGGTGCTGGAGAAGGACTAGCGTCCGGACTGGCGCCCGGGGGGCACGCCGGGGACGGCGAACCAGACGGCCTTGCCGCGGACGGGCGGCCCCAGCCGCGACAGCGTGCGGCGCAGCCCCCAGCGGCCGCCGGACAGCTCCCGGACGATGCCGAGCCCCCGGCCGCAGTCGCCGGACGTCCACGAGTAGCAGGGCAGCGCGGCGTCGGCGAACGCGTCGAAGACCGCGCAGCGGACCTCGCGGGCCCGCCCCTCGCCGCGGTAGAGCCACAGCTCGTGGGGGCCGTGCTCGCCGGCGTGCTGGTGGGCGTTGGTCGCCAGCTCGCTCACCATGAGCTGGGCGTCCGCGATCGCGTCGGGCGCCGCGCCGAGCGAGGCGAGCGCGTCGCGCAGGAGGCGGCGGGCGTGGGCGGCGCAGCCCGGGCCGTCCGGCAGGGCCCACACCAGTGCGGGCGCGCGGTCGCCCGCGGCCGGGCCGCCGTCCCGCGCGGCGCCCGGCAGGACATCGGCGCCGGGCACGGCCTCCGCATCCGGCAGGGCCTCCACCGCGGGGACGGTCTCCACCGCGGGCAGGACCTCCGCGCCCGGCACGGGCGCCGCCGGGGGGACGGCCGCCGCGTAGGGCACGGCCGCCGAATCGGTCTCGGTCAACGCGTCGCTCACGGCGTCCGCCGCAACATCGGCCGGCGTGCTCTTCACGGGTCCTCCCGCGGTCTACGTGCCCGGTGCGCGGCCGCCCGGCCCGTCACTGTCGGTCTCCGGACGGTCACGCATCCAAGACTCTCCTGAGATTCTCACGATCGCAAGCGTCTTCGTGGAATTCCCCAGCCCTTCCTGCGGGCTTCGTCAATCGCGTTGTGACGCGCGTCAAGAGTCGCAAGACTCCAGTCCCATGACTTACCGCCCCACCGTCCGTGGCCGCCGCCTAGCGCGGGAGCTCCGCAAGCTGCGCGAGGAGCAGGGCCTGACCCTGCAGGAGGTGGCGGACCGGCTCGACTGGTCGCGAGCCACCGTCTCCCGCCTCGAGACCAGCCAGACCCGCCCGAAGCCGGGCGACATCGCCGACATCCTCGATCTCTACGGCGTCCCGAGCCCCGACCGCGACGCGCTCATCACCCTCGCCCGGCAGGCCGGCCAGCGCGGCTGGTGGACGGCCTACCAGGACGTCTTCGCCGGCAGCTACGTCGCGCTGGAGGACGAGGCGTCCCACATCCGCACCTGGGACCCCCAGCTCGTCCACGGGCTGCTGCAGACCGAGCCGTACTCCCGCGCCGTGATCACGGCGGGCCGGCTGCTGCCCGCCCAGGAGGACATCGAGCGGCGCATCGCCGCCCGCAAGATCAGGCAGGCGCTGCTGGACCGCACCGACGCGCCCCGATTCCACGTCATCTTCGACGAGGCGGTGCTGCACCGGCCGATCGGCGGCGCGGACGTGATGCGCGGGCAGCTGGAGGCTCTCGCAGAGGCCGCAAAAACCCGCCCAAACGTGACGATTCAGGTACTTCCGTTTACAGCAGAGGCGCATGCGGGCCTCGACGGACGTTTCACCATATTGTCGTATCCAGACCCCGCAGACCCCGATATCGCCTACGTAGAGGGCACCATGGGCGACGTTTACCTTGAGAGTGCGGAGGCAATAGCAAAACATAGGGACCGCTTCGATCGGATCGTGGCGGTCGCACTGTCCCCCGAGGATTCCGCGCACCTCATAGCCGAGGCAGCAAGGAGCAGCCCGTGACCAACCTGCAGCGCGAACTCACCGGTGCCCCATGGCGCAAGTCGTCCCGCAGCGGAAGCGGCGACCAGTGCGTCGAGGTGGCGCCCCTGTCCAGCGACCTCCGCGCGGTGCGCGACTCCAAGGACCCGTACGGCCCGGCGCTGGTGCTGACGCCGTCCGCCTGGCGGGGCCTGCTGGACGAGATCAAGGAGGGATAGCGGCGGACCGGGGGCCGCGGCGCCGCGCCGCGGCCCCCGCGCATGCCCGGCCCGCCCTTCCGGGAAACTAGAACCTGTTCTAGTATCGCCGTGCGTCGACAACCGGAGGGTGCAACGTGACCGCGGAACTCAAGCTCGGCATCAACGTCGGCTACTGGCAGCGCGAGCCCGACGACCAGACCGAGACCGTGCTGGCCGCCGAGCGCTGCGGCTACGACTCGGTGTTCACCGCCGAGGCGTACGGCTCGGACGCGTTCACCCCGCTGGCCTGGTACGCGGCCCGCACGTCCCGGATCAAGCTCGGCACGGCCGTGGTCCAGATGTCGGCGCGCACCCCCGCGGCGACCGCGATGCACGCGCTCACCCTGGACGCGCTGTCCGGCGGCCGGGTGATCCTCGGGCTCGGCGCGTCCGGCCCGCAGGTCGTCGAGGGCTGGTACGGGCAGCCATTCCCGAAGCCGCTCGCCCGCACCCGCGAGTACCTCGACATCGTCCGGCAGGTGTGGCGCCGCGAGGGCCCGGTGACCAGCGAGGGCCCGCACTACCCGCTGCCGTACCCGGGCGGCGCCGGCCTCGGCAAGCCGCTGAAGTCGATCGTGCACCCCGTCCGCCCCGACATCCCCGTCTACCTCGGCGCGGAGGGCCCGAAGAACGTCGCGCTGTCCACCGAGGTCGCGCAGGGCTGGCTGCCGCTGTTCGTCGACCCGCGGCAGATCGACTCGGTGTTCGGCGCGTCGCTCGCGAACCGGCCGGACGGCTTCGAGATCGCCGCGACCGTCACCACGATCGTCACCGACGACGTCGACTCGGCGCTGGAGTTCGCCAAGATCCCGCTCGCCTTCTACATCGGCGGCATGGGCGCCAAGGACCGCAACTTCCACCTCGACCTGATCGGCCGGCTCGGCTACGCGGAGCAGGCCGAGCGCGTCCAGGAGCTGTTCCTGTCCGGCCGCCGGGACGAGGCGATCAAGGCGGTGCCGGCCGGGCTGGCCGACGCCATCTCCCTGCTCGGCCCGCTCGGCCGCATCAAGGAGCGGCTCCAGCTCTGGCGCGACAGCCCGGTCACGACCCTGCTGATCGCCGGCGTGCGGGACGAGCCGACCCTCCGCGCCATCAAGGACATGGCCGACTCGTGAGATCGACTCCACATCGCGGCGAGGAATGGGGGTATCCCTCCGGGTGCTGCACAGAAGGCACCCAGAGAAACGCGACTGGAGATGGGACACACGATGTCCGCGCAGCAAGACGCCGCCCGCCTGCTCGTCAGGACCCTTGAGGCGGAGGGCGTCGAATACGTCTTCGGCATCCCGGGCGAGGAGAACATCCATTTCGTCCATGCCCTCACCGACTCGTCCATCCGCTACATCCTCGTCCGGCACGAGCAGGCCGCGGCGTTCATGGCCGAGGTCTACGGCCGGCTGACCGGCCGCGCGGGCGTGGCGTCCGCGACGCTCGGCCCCGGCGCGATCAACCTGCAGCTCGGCGTCGCCGACGCCACCACCAACAGCACGCCCGTCGTCGCGATCTCCGCGCAGGTGGGCCTGGACCGCATCTACAAGGAGTCGCACCAGATCATCGACCTGGTGTCGCTGTTCCGCCCGATCACCAAGTGGGCGGAGCTGGCGCCGCGGGCGGAGGCGCTGCCCGAGATGGTGCGCAAGGCGTTCAAGACCGCGCAGACCGAACGCCCCGGCGCCGTCTACCTGGCCATCCCGGAGGACGTCGAGGCGGCGGAGGTCGCCGCCGATCTCGCGCCGCTGCCGGTGAACATCGTCCGCACGCAGGAGCCGTCGCCGTCCCAGATCGCCCGCGCCGCCGACGTGCTCGCCCTCGCCCGGCGGCCGATCGTCCTCGCCGGGCACGGCGCGACCCGCGCGGGCGCGAGCGACGCGCTGGTCTCCTTCTCCGAGCGGCTCGGCCTGCCGGTCGCGACCACCTTCAACGGCAAGGGCGTCTTCCCCGACGACCACCGCAACGCCCTCGGCGCCGTCGGCTTCATGCGGCACGACTACGTCAACTTCGGGTTCGACGAGGCGGACGTCCTCATCGCCGTCGGGTACGAGCTGCAGGAGTTCGACCCCGTCAAGGTCAACCCGGCGGCCGACAAGAAGATCATCCACATCCACCAGTTCCCCGCCGAGGTCGACGACCACTACCCGGTCGCGGTCGGCGTGCAGGGCGACATCTCCCGGAGCCTGCGCGCGCTCGCCGACTCCGTCCACCGCCGCTTCGACGCCGCCGGCCCGGACCGGCCCGCGGCCTCCGCCCGCGGCAGTTCGGCGGACGAGCTGCACTCGACGGGCCGCAGGATCCGCGAGATGCTCCGCGAGGAGCTCGCCGACGGCGCCACCGACGACGGCTACCCGCTGTCGCCGCGCCGCATCGTCGCCGACGTCCGCGCCGCCATGGGACGCGAGGACATCGTCCTCGCCGACACCGGCGCGGTGAAGATGTGGATGGCCCGCATGTACCCGACGTACGAGCCGAACACGCTGATCGTGTCCAACGGCCTGTCGTCGATGGGCTTCTCCGTGCCGGGCGCGATCGCCGCCAAGCTCGCGCACCCCGACCGCGCCGTCCTCGCCGCGACGGGCGACGGCGCGTTCCTGATGAACTCCCAGGAGCTGGAGACGGCCGTCCGCGAGAACGTCCCGATCACCGTGCTGATCTGGGACGACTCCGCCTACGGGCTCATCGAGTGGAAGATGGACCTCGATCTCGGCACCAGCTCCAACACCCGGTTCGGCAACCCCGACTTCGTCGCGTACGCGGAGAGCTTCGGCGCCCGCGGCCACCGGGTGGAGTCCGCCGGCGAGCTGCTGCCCACGCTCCGCAAGGCCCTGGCCGAGGACGCGGTCTCCGTCGTCACCGTCCCCGTCGACTACTCCCACAACCTGCAGCTGACCGACAAGCTGGGCGACCTCACCGGCCCCTTCTAGCCACCGGCCCCTTCCAGCGGCCGGCCCCGCCCGGTAAGTGGCCGCTTCCGGCCCTGGGGCGATCTTGGTCTGTCCTCGCGGGGACATCCGGGCGAAGCTGTGGGCGGGGCGTCGTCGACGCGGCAGGGAGGCCCGGCGGTGGGCGTGGAGTTCAGTCCGTACGACTTCCACCAGGTGGACGCGGACCCGTACCCGGTGTACGCGCGGCTGCGGGACGAGGCGCCCGTATACCGCAACGAGGAGCTGGACTTCTGGGCCCTGTCCCGGCACGCCGACGTCGTGGCGGCGTTCCGCGACGCGGCGCGGTTCTCCAGCGCCAACGGGCCGCTGCTGGAGAAGCGCGCCTGGGGGCCGCAGGCGCAGGAGGCGCTGTCCTTCATCGCGATGGACCCGCCCCGCCACACGCGGATGCGCAGGCTGGTGTCGCGCGCGTTCACCCCCCGGCGGATCGCCGAGCTGGAGCCCCGCATCCGCGTGATCGCCCGGGGCCATGTCGAGGCGGCCTTCGGCCTGGGCGAGTTCGACCTGGTCGCCGAGATCGCCGCGCGGCTGCCCACCGACGTCATCTCGGAGCTGGTCGGCGTCCCCGAGGCGGACCGGGCCGAGGTGCGCCGGCTGGCGGACACGGCGATGCACCGCGAGCCGGGCACGCGGGAGATCGGCCCGGAGGGCCTCGCGGCCCTGCTGGAGCTGGTCGGGCACTTCGCGGAGATCGTGGCCGACCGGCGCCGCCGGCGGCGCGACGACCTGGCCTCGGCGCTGCTGGACGCCGCCGTGGACGAGGAGCCGCTGACCGACGACGAGATCATCGCGTTCCTGCACCTGCTGGTCGGGGCGGGCAACGAGACCACGGCCAACCTGATCGGCAACGCCTGGTACTGGGCGTGGCGGCATCCCGGGCAGCGGGCCAAGGCGTTCGCGGGCCGGATCCCCGACTGGATCGAGGAGACGCTGCGCTACGACACCGCGGCCCCGACGCAGCTGCGGACCCTCACCGAGGACATCGAGCTGCACGGCGTCGCGGTGCCCGCCGGAGCGCGGATCGTGCTGCTCCCCGGCGCCGCCAACCGGGATCCGCGCGTCTTCGAGCGCCCCGAGGAGTTCGACCTCGACCGCGACACGTCCCGGATGGTGACGTTCGGGAGCGGCCCGCACTACTGCCTCGGCGCCTCGCTGGCGCGGCTGGAGACGCGGATCGTCCTGGAGGAGATGGTGGCCCGGCTGGCGGACTTCGAACTCGACCCGTCCCGGGCGCGGCGCCCCCACTCCCCCTACATCCGGGGGTTCGCGTCCCTGCCGATGGCGGTCGCGCCGCGCTGATCAGGGCTTGCGCGCCACGCCCGCGAGCCACACGTCGCGCAGGTCCTCCCGGATGACCGACGGGTCCGGGGCCCGCCATTCCGAAATGCACACGATGCCCGGATCGTGGACGTCCAGGCCGTCCAGGAAGCGCGCGATGTCGGCGCGGCTGCGGCAGTGCATGGGGGCGTTGCTCTTCGCGAACACCTCCATCCCGGAACGGTTGTCGGACGGGCGGGTTTCCCGCACGGTTTCGTCTGTTATATGGGAAATGGCCAGGTAACTCCCGGAGCACATCGCGCCGGCCAGAACCCCGAGTGACCGGAACGGGTCATCGGCGTCCGGAACGAAATGCAGAACACCGGTGACCAGAATGCCGACCGGCGCCCCGAAATCGATCAATCGCCGGGTGTCGGGGTGGTCGATGATCCGCTCCGGGCGGCGCAGGTCCTCCTCGACCACCGCGACGGTCCCCGGGTCGTCCGCCAGCAGCGCGCGGGCGTGCGCGCAGACGTTCGCGTCGTTGTCGACGTACACCACGTGCGAGCCCGGCGCGTGCCGGTGGGCGATCTGGTGGACGTTCTCCATGGTGGGCAGGCCCGTGCCGATGTCGAGGAACTGGCGGACCCCGCACCCCGCCATCAGGCGCACCGCCCGCCCGATGTACCTGCGGTGCTCGCGCGCGTACAGGGGCGAGAGCGGCTCCAGCTCGGTCAGCCGGTCGGCGGCCTCCCTGTCGGCGGCGAAATTGTCCTTGCCGCCGAGCATCGCGTCATAGATGCGCGCGATGTTGGGCACCGCGGTGTCGAAGGTCGGTGGCACGGAATCTCCGTGGGGCTGGGAAGGAAAGCCACCTTATCCCCGGAATCCCCCTGCGTCAGGCGCGGCACACGATTTCGCCATGGGTCACCGAGAACCAGCCGTCCTCGGTGGCGGCCCACTCCTTCCAGCCCTCGTAGATCCTCCGCAGTTCCTCGCGGGTCGCGTGGCCGCCCGCGACGGCGTGGTCGGCGACGGACGATCCCACCATGCGGCCGCCCCAGGACTCGCTCCACCATTCGCGTTCCTCCGGGGTGGCGTAGCACCAGGCGGACGCGGACGCGGCGACGTCGGCGAAGCCGGCGGCGCGGGCCCAGGAGACCAGGCGGCGGCCGGCGTCGGGCTCGCCGCCGTTGCCGCGGGCCACCCGGTAGTAGACCGGCAGCCAGGCGTCCATGGCGGGCGGCTCCGGGTACCAGATCATCGTGCCGAAGTCGGCGTCGCGGGCGGCGACGATCCCGCCGGGCCTGGCGACCCGGCGCATCTCGCGCAGCGCCCGCACGGGGTCGGCGACGTGCTGCAGCACCTGGTGGGCGTGGACGACGTCGAAGGTGTCATCGGGGAAGTCCAGGGCGTGGACGTCCGCGACGGCGAACTCGACGTTGTCCAGGGCGGCGGTGCTCTTGCGGGCCTCGTCCAGGACGGCCTCGGCGGAGTCGGCGGCGACGACCCGGCCGGGCGCGACGCGTTCCGCCAGGCCGGCGGTGATCGTGCCGGGGCCGCAGCCCACGTCCAGGACGCTCTGCCCGGCCCGCAGGTGCTCGACCAGGTAGGCGGCGGAGTTCTCGACCGTCCGCCACTGGTGCGAGCTCAGGACGGTCCTGTGGTGGCCGTGGGTGTAGGTCGGCATCGGGATCACCTCTCTGTCCGGTGATTCCCACCGTACGACGACTTCTCATACTTTGAGAACTAGATATCAATATATGAGACAGACGATCAAAGGAAAAGGGGACCGAGGCAGAACCTCGGTCCCCTTTTTCGCTGGTGCGTCAGGCCGCGGCGGCGATGCGCCGGCGGGCGGGCAGCTGCCGGACGGGCAGGGCCTCGACCGGGGCCAGGGCGGGCGCGGGCTCGGCGTAGGCGTTCAGCGACGCGTGGGAAAGCTCGGTGAGCCACGGCTCCACGATGGTCCGCTCGGCGGGCCCGTCGAGCCGCGGGTGGGAGAGATGGAACGTGCCGGTCGCTGCGCTCATGCCCAACACCCCTTCCTTGAACCCCGGTGGGCCGCTCCTGTGCGGGTGCCACCGGTTGTCACATACCCCAAGTACGTGATTACAAGCCCCTGGGTTCGACGCCTGTTCCCGGGTGTCGCTCAAATCACGTGGTCAACGCTACGGGGCGGGTCTGACATTCTCGAATGTTCATTCGACCCACGGGACCGTCCGGACGAGCTGCGGCGGGCACCGGATCGGCCGTTCGGCCGATCCGGTGCCCGCCCGGGGGCCGTACCCTCCATGGACGTGAGCGACCTCGGGGCACGGCTGGACCGCCTCCACTCGGTGGGCGGCTGCCTGGTGCGCATCGCGTACGCCGTGTTCGCGTCCCTGTTCCTGCTGGTCTGCCTGGCCATCGGGTACCACAACGCGTCCATCGTGTGGATGGTGGCCGTCGCCGCCGTCGCCAACGCCGCGGCGCTCTCCGAGCGGCTCGTCCCGTGGGCGGCCGCGGCCGGGGCGCTGTCGGCGCTCACCACCCTCTACGTCGGGACGGCGGTCCGGCCGTCGTGGGGCACCCCGGGCGTGCTCGCGGAGATCGGCGGGCTGCTGATCGTGATCGCGCGGGTCGCGTGGAAGACCCGGCGCGAGCAGCTCGTCCCGCTGGCGCTCCTGCTCGGCGCCGCGGTCCTCGCGACGCCGCTGCGCTGGTCGGTGCTCGGCGGGGCGCTGTTCACCGCCCCGCTCGGCATCACGGTGTCGATCGCCCTCGGCGTCGGCCTCTACCTGCGGGCGCTGGACGCGCGGCGGGCCCGGGCGCTGGCGGCGGCGCGCCGGGACGAGCGGCTGGAGCTGGCCCGCGACCTGCACGACTTCGTCGCCCACCACGTGACGGGCATCGTCGTCCAGGCGCAGGCGGCGCGGTTCGCGGCGCGGGCGGGGGCCGGGCAGTCGCCGGAGGAGCTCGACACGATGTTCGGCGGGATCGAGAAGGCCGGCACCGAGGCGCTGACCTCGATGCGCCGCATGGTCGGCCTGCTGCGGGACGCGCAGCACGTCAACGCGCCGGACGGGGAGGCCCTCGCCGACACCGGCTCCGCCACCCGCCCCGTCGGCGACCTCGCCCAGCTCCGCGAGCTCGTCGCCGGGTTCACCCACCCGCCGGCGACGCTGACGCTCGCGCCCGACCTCGGCGCGCTGCCGCCGGAGGTGGCCGCGTCCGCGCACCGCGTGGTGCAGGAGGCGCTGACCAACATCCGCAAGCACGCCGCGGACGCCGCGACCGTGCGGGTCACGCTCGCGCGGGCCGGCGGCGACGTCGAGGTGGCGGTGCGGGACGACGGGCGGGGCCGCGGCCGGATGCTGCCGTCCGGCGGGTTCGGGCTGACCGGGCTGGCCGAGCGGGTCGGCGCGCTCGGCGGGCGGCTGCGCGCGGGCCCGCGCCCGGAGGGCGGCTGGGAGGTCGTCGCGCTGCTGCCGGCCGGGGAGCGGTGATCCGGAAATGCTGACAGAATCGGCCATGTGGCCATCCGCGTACTCGTCGCCGACGATCAGGAGATGGTCCGGACCGGGTTCCGGATGATCGTCGACTCGCAGCCCGACATGGAGGTCGTCGGGGAGGCCGCCGACGGCGCGGCGGCCGTCGCGCTGGCCCGCCGCCTCCGCCCCGACGTGTGCCTGTTCGACATCCGGATGCCGGCGATGGACGGCCTGGAGGCGACCCGCGCGCTGGCCGGCCCGGGCGTGCCCGACCCGCCGCGCATCGTGATCGTCACCACGTTCGACATGGACGAGTACGTCTACGGGGCGCTGCGCGGCGGCGCGGTCGGGTTCCTGCTCAAGGACAGCGGGCCCGCGCTGCTGGTGGAGGCGGTCCGCGCGGCGGCGAACGGCGGGTCGCTGGTGTCGCCGTCCATCACCGTCCGGCTGCTGGAGCGGCTGGCGAAGCCGCGCCCGGCGGCCGCCGCGCCGCGCGAGCCGCTCACCGACCGGGAGCTGGACGTGGTCCGGCTGGTCGCGCGCGGCCGGACGAACGAGGAGATCGCCGGGGCGCTGTTCGTGTCGCTGTCCACGGTCAAGACCCATCTCGGGAGCGTCCACCGCAAGCTGGGCACCCGGAACCGGGTGGAGACGGCCGCGTGGGCGTGGGAGTCGGGCCTCATGACCTGACGACGACCCGGCACGCGGCGCACGCAAGGGGGACCACGACCACTCGGGGAAGGAACACGGCACTGGCACCGGAGTCGCTGAACGGGCTGCCCGTGACCGTCCTGGTCATCTGGGCGCTGGGCGGCGCCGGCTGGGCCGCCGTCCTCGCGGGGCTGCGCCGGGGCCTGCCCGGCCCGGCGCGCGGCCCCGCGCTGTTCGCGCACATCGCGACCCCGGCCGGGACCGTGCTGCTCTTCTCGCTGATCGGCTTCGGGTCGCTGTACGCGACGGTCGCGCTCACCGCCGAATGGTGGGCGCTGCTCGCGGTGACCGGGTTCCGTCCCGAGCGGCTGCTGGCCACGGGCGGCCTCGGCCGGCTCGCCGCGTGGGCCGCCGCCACCGCCGCCGCCGGATGCGCCGTCATGTGGCTCGTGTTCCGGCCGTGACGAATCCGGAGCACGCGGTGTGAACCCGCGTTGGGCCGGGCCAGTCAAACCTACGTAGTATCCAGAGCAAGCGACCGCAAAGGCCGAGGGAGGTGGACCATGCCGTGCGCGCTGTGCGGCGACATCATCCCGACCGAGGTCGACCGGTGCCCGGCGTGCGGGGCGTGGGCGCGCCGCCGCGATTTCCGCGCGGTCGGCGTGGCCGTGTTCATGCTGCTCGGCTTCAACGCGTTCGTCGCGCTCGGCGCGGGGATCAGCCTGCTGAGGTTCGCGCATCCGCTGCGGGGGGCGACGCACGACAGCTATGACGCGGTGGCCACCGGCAACGCCCTCGCCCCCTACGCGGACGTGTTCACCATCGGCGCGATCATGGCCGCGTTCACCGGGCTGCTCTACCTCACCTGGCTGTGGCGGGCGTTCCGGCAGTCGCCGGGCCCGCACCGGCACCACCGCGCCTGGGTCCTGCTCGGCTGGTTCCTGCCCGTCGTCAACCTGTGGCTGCCGCCCCGGACGGTCTACGAGGTCTGGGTGAACAGCGGCCGGTACCGGACGGCCGAGCGGCAGGCCGCCGGGCTCGTCGTGGCCGCCTGGTGGGTCTGCGCCCTGCTGGGGCTGCTCCTCGGGCACGCGTTCACGCACGGCAGCGTCAACACGCTCGCCGAGGCGCGCTTCGACGTCCACCTCGGCGTAGCCGCCGCCGCGTTCCAGGCCCTCGCCGCAGCCCTGTGCATGGCCACCGTCTTCCAGATCACCCGCCTCCAGCTCGTCCGGGAGAGCTAGCCGGAACTGCCCGGGCTTGCGTGCCAGAGGGCGCCCCTCGGGGGGCGCTTGATGGCGGGCCCGGCGTGGCCGATGTCGGCGTACGGGGACGTCGCGAAGCCCGTCGGGTGGACGACGCGGCGGCCGACCGGGCGGCCGTGCGAGGCGGTCTCGCCCATGGCGGCGCGGACGGCGTCCGGCCCGCCCCGGCGCCACTCCTCGTGCAGGGCGTTCAGGTCCCAGCAGGCGTTCGCGGTGATCGAGACCGCGCGGTCCCCGGCGCGGCGGACGCGTCCGCGGGCGACGAGCAGCCAGGAGCCGAACACGGTGGCGGCGCACCGGTCCTGCACCGACTCGAAGAACGTGAGGTCGACCGGGCCGGTGGCGTCGTCCAGCGTGGCGAAGATGACGCGCTGCCCCGACCGGACCGCCGGGGTCTGCGTGGCGACCTTGACCCCGGCGACCAGGACCTCGCTCTTGTCGGGCCGCCGCGGCAGGTCGGCGGCGCGGACGACGCCGAGCCCGGCGAGCAGCGCGTCGTAGAAGGTCAGGACGTGCCGGCTCACGTCCATGCCGAGGATGTCCAGCTCCGCCTCCACGACCTCGGCGGGCGTCATCGGCGGCAGCTCCCCCGCCGGGACGGCGTCGGCGAAGTCGATCTCCCGGCCGGTGCGGTCGTCGGCGAGGGCGAGCTGGCCCTCGACCGGGGCCGGGCCGGCGGTGGCGCGGTCCAGGGCGCCGACGCGGCAGAGCAGGTCGCGGCGCGGGACGCCGCCGTGGACGGTGTCGAACGCGCCCGCCAGCACGAGCCGCTCGGCGGTCGGGCGGGACACCTTGGCGCGGCGCCAGAAGTCGGCCAGCGAGGCGTACGGCCGCTCGTCCACGATCGCGCCGACCTCGGCGTCGGAGATGCCCTTGACCTCGCTCAGCGCGACCCTGATCCCGGTCGGCCCGCCCTCGGACACCGGTTCGGCGTGCCAGGCGGCGGCCGAGCGGTTGACGTCCAGCGGCAGGATCGGGACGCCGAAATGGCGTGCGTCGTCAAGGATGACCCGCTTGGGGTACATGCCGGGGTCGTGGGTGAGGACGCCCGCGTAGAACGCGGCCGTGTGGTGCCGTTTCAGCCAGGCCGACTGGTAGGTGGGCAGCGCGAACGACGCCGCGTGCGCCTTGCAGAAGCCGAACGCGCCGAACGCGGTCAGCATCCGCCAGACGCGGTCGACGACCGGCCCGCCGTAGCCGCGCGCCAGCGCCCGCTCCCGGAACCAGGCGCCGACCGCCGCCTGGCCGCGCTCGTCGCCGAGGCTCCGCCGCGCCGCCTCCGCCGTCGACAGGCCGCAGCCGGTCATGACGTCGATGACGCGGAGCACCTGCTCGTGGAAGACGACCACGCCGAGGCTCTCCCGCAGCACCGGTTCGAGGTCGGGATGCGGGTAGGCGGGCTCGCGGGTCCCCGCCCGCGCCTCCAGGAACGGGTTCACCATGTCGGAGTTGACCGGGCCCGGCCGGAACAGCGAGATGTCGATGACCAGGTCGTCCAGGTCGCGCGGCTGGAGCCGGCCGACCAGGTCGCGCTGGCCGGGCGACTCGATCTGGAAGCAGCCGAGCGTCCGGGACGTGCGGATCAGCGCGAACGTCGCGGGATCGTCGCGCGGGACGTCCTCCAGGACGATCTCCTCCCCCGACAGCCGCCTGACCTCCGCCACCGCGTGCGCCATCGCCGACTGCATCCGCACGCCGATGACGTCGAGCTTGAGCAGGCCCATCGCCTCGACGTCGTCCTTGTCGAACTGGCTCATCGGGAACCCGACGGCGGCCTGCTCGACCGGCGTCCGGTCCCGCAGCGTCGGATTCGACAGCAGCACGCCGCACGGGTGCATCGCGATGTGGCGGGGCAGGCCGTCCAGCCGCTCGGCGATCCGGAACAGCACCTCCAGGCGGCCCGCCGCCAGGTTGCTCTGCCGCAGCTCGGGCAGGTCGTCCAGCGCCGCGCGGATCTGGCTCGCCCGGATCCGCGGGAACGCCTTGGCGATCGCGTCGATCTCCGCCGGCGGGAGCCCGACGGCGTTGCCGACGTCGCGGAGCGCGCTGCGCGCCCGGTAGGTCTCCATCATCGACACGCACGCCGTGCTCTCGGCGCCGAACCGGTCGAACAGCGCCCGGTACGCCTCCAGCCGGCGCGCCGACTCCACGTCCAGGTCGATGTCGGGCAGCCCCTCCCGGCTGTCGGCGAGGAACCGCTCCATGAGCAGGTCGTGCCGCAGCGGGTCGAGGTCGCCGATGCCGAGCAGGTAGTTGACCAGGCTGCCCGCGCCCGAGCCGCGGATCGCGCAGCGGATGCCGCGCTCCCGGATCAGCGCGGCGGCGTCCGCGACCGTGAGGAAGTACGGCGCCAGTCCCTTCCGGGCGATGACGCCGAGTTCCCGGTCGAGCCGGTCGGCGGCCTCGCGCGACCCGTCGAGCCCGCGCCGCGCCATCCCCTCCGCGCACCGCGCGACGAGCCGCGCGTACGGGTCGCCCGCCACGGCGGGCAGGTGGACGTCGTCCATGCCGAGATCGCGGCCGGGGTCCAGGACGCAGCGCTCGGAGAGCCTCCGGGTCGCGCCGAGCAGCGCGTCCGCCTCGCCGGCGCCGCAGGCGCGCTCCGCGGCCAGGCGCATCTCCGGGACCGGCTTCAGGTAGGCCTGCCCGGTGCGATCGTCCAGGTGCCGCCGGTCCAGCGGGACGAGCCTGCGCGCCGCGTCCAGCACCTGCGCGACCGGGTGGTCGGCCGGATCCAGGTACCGGACGGCGTTGCCGAGCACGGCGGGCACCCCCGCCGCGCGGGCGAGGGCCAGCATCCGGGCGGCCCGCGGGCCGTCGCCGCGGCCGTAGTGGTTCACGATCTCGATCGCGGTCTCGGCCGCCGCGCGCCAGGCGTCCAGCCGCGCCGCCGCGACGTCCGGGCGCCGCCCGGCGACGGCCCGCCCCACGTCGGACGCCGGGCCGAGCAGCACGACGAGCCCGTCGGCGTGCGCGGCGACCATCTCCCGCGTCACCACGGGGTTCCCGCGCTCGCCGGCCGCGTGCGCCGCGGACACCAGCCGGCACAGCGACCGCCATCCGGCCCGTCCCTCGGCGAGCACCACGACGCGCTCCTCGCCGGTGGAGGCGACGCGCAGATCGGCGCCGACGACCGCGCCGATCCCGGCCTCCGCGCAGGCCCGGACGTGCCGGACGGCCCCGTACAGCCCGTCCCGGTCGGTCAGCGCGAGCGTCTCCATGCCGAGGCCCGCGGCGCGCTCGGCCAGCGCCGCCGGGGTGGCGACGCCGTAGCGGAGCGAATAGCCCGAAGCGACATGAATGTGCACGTCAATCCCATACCCGGGAGAGCAGCCAGCTGTCGGCGGCCACGTCGTACCGCAGCTCGTAGACGCCGATCTCCCTGTCCGGGGTCGCCTCGACCCGCCAGAACTCCCGCTCGCCGGTGGCCTCGCCGGCGGGCTGCTGCTCCCGCCACCAGTCGCGGGTCGTGACCCAGTGCTCCAGCACCCGCCGCACGGCGTAGAGCCGGCCGCGCCAGACGAACCGGACCGGACGGCCGTCGCTCACCCAGACGTCCACCGGATCGCCGAACACGCGTGTCATCTGCCTCCCCCTCGCGCTCACCGCACGGGGGAAGGGAACATGCGGCCGTTCGAACAAACGTTCGCATCGGAGTCTAGGGAAGCCGCCGGTCCCGGGGCAAGGCGGATATCAGGTCAGGAGGCGGGTCAGTTGGTCGGCCGCCGCGGCGGCGTCGGCCACGTCGGCGATGCCGCCGTCCGGCCACAGATAGGACCAGCCGTCGCCGGCGGGGGTCGCGACGACCATGAGCCGGCGCCCCGAGCGCGGGCCGTAGACGGCCAGCAGCGACTCCCCGGGGCCGGTGAGCCTCCAGGCCAGGCCGCGGGCCTCGACCTCGCGGGCGAGCGCCGCGAGGTGGCGCCGGCGCGTCTCGGCGATCTCGCGCCCATCGACTACTGACACATCAGCCGCCTCATCACGGTCCAAACCGTCCCGATGACCTTGAGCGATCATGCGGCGACGAATGGTGACCGGCTCTCAGCATGACCCGAAATCCGCGGCCGCGCGGGGAGAATCCGGAGAGTGGGACGGCTGTTTCCCGTTCTCGGGGGGATGGATCCCCGGGAGGGGCGCGACGCGCCGCGCACCCGTGCGCCAATCGGCGCCGGGGCGCCTTCCGGCGGCCGGAACCCGCCCGCATGCGGAGGGTCCGTCCGTGATAGAAGCCTCTGTGAGATGGGCATGCCGTGCCCGCGTCATGCAGACAGAAGGAGCGAGCCGATGAGCGCCGTCCCCGCCGGCGACCCGTCAGGCCCCATGTCCGGCCCCGCCTCCGATCCCGGCCCGGGCCATGCCTCCGGGCATGCCTCCGGGCAGGGGCGCGCCCTGGCCGGGCTCCGCGAGCGCAAGAAGCAGCGGACCCGGCTCGCGCTCATCGACGCGGCCCTCGACCTGTTCCTCGCCAAGGGCTACGAGGCCACGACGATCGACGAGATCGTGGCGGCGGTGGACGTGTCGCAGCGGACGTTCTTCCGCTACTTCGCCACCAAGGAGGACGTCGTCACCGGCTTCCTCAGCGAGTACGACCAGGTGCTCCTGGAGGCGCTGGCGGCGCGCCCGCCCGGCGAGCGGCCGTTCACCGCGCTGTTCGAGTCGCTGCGCATGGCGCTGCGCACGATCGCCGAGAGCGACCCGGCCGAGGGCGCCCGGTTCCGCCGCGTCCGGCAGGTGATCGAGGCGACGCCGGCGCTGATGGCCGCGCAGATGGCCCGGTACTCCGCGTCGGCGGAGGCGCTCGCCGCCGAGATCGCGCGGCGCGAGGACGTCGACCTGGAGCAGGACCTGCGGCCGCGGATCGTCGTCGCGTTCTACCTGGCGGCGGTCAAGGTCGCGTTCGAGGAGTGCGCCCGCCGCGACATCTGGGACGCCGGGACGGTCGCGGCCCGCGTCGAGGAGGCCGTGACGCTCGCGGGGCGGACGATGCGCGACTGGGTCTGACCGCCCCGCCCGCGGGGCACGCCCCGCCCGCGCGGAATAGCCGGCGGGACGCCCCGGTTTCCGAGATCGCCGATTTCCAAGCACGCGTTTCCGAGCCGAGGAGGACCCAATGCGCGCGATCGTCGTCACCGAGAACGGCGGACCCGAAGTCCTGAAGGAGGCGGAGCGTCCCGCCCCGGAGCCCGGCCCCGGCGAGGTGCTGATCGACGTCGCGGCGGCCGGCGTCAACTTCATCGACGTGTACTTCCGGATGGGCCGGTACCCGCAGGACCTCCCGTACACGCCGGGCGTGGAGGCGGCGGGGACGGTCGCCGCGGTCGGCGACGGCGTCCGCGAGTTCTCGGTGGGCGACCGCGTCGCGTGGGTCAACGTGCAGGGCGCCTACGCGGAGAAGGCCGCCATCCCGGCGGACAAGGTCGTCCCGGTGCCGGACGGCGTCGGGCTCGACGACGCGGCGGCGTCGCTGCTGCAGGGCATGACCGCGCACTACCTGACCCGCTCGACGTACCCGGTCCAGGCGGGCGACACCGTCCTCGTGCACGCGGCGGCCGGCGGGATGGGCCTGCTGCTCACCCAGGCGGCCAAGGCGCTCGGCGCGCGCGTCATCGGCACGGCGTCCACCCCGGAGAAGGAGCGGCTCGCCAAGGACGCGGGCGCGGACGTCACGATGAACTACGACGGCTTCGCCGAGCGGGTCAGGGAGCTGACCGGCGGCGAGGGCGTCGCCGTCGTGTACGACGGCGTCGGGGCGCCCACGTTCGACGGGAGCCTGGCGTGCCTGCGGCGGCGCGGCACCCTCGCGCTGTACGGGGCGGCGGGCGGCCCGGTGCCGCCGTTCGACCCGCAGCGGCTCAACAGCGCCGGGTCGGTGTACCTGACGCGGCCGTCGCTCGGCCACTTCGTGGAGAAGCGCGAGGAGCTGCTGGAGCGCGCCTCCGACGTCTACGGCTGGGTGGCGTCGGGCGCCGTGAAGGTGCACGTCGGGCACCGCTACGACCTCGTCGACGCCGCCGCGGCGCACACCGATCTGGAGGCGCGGCGCACCACCGGCAAGCTCCTGCTGATTCCCTGACCGCCTCTTGCGGCCCTCCTGACTCCCATAGGCTGGGCCGGGAAAGACGATCTTCCGAGGAGCGCCGCCCCCCATGACGACGACCGCCGCCGGACCCCTGGAGCAGGACGAGCCCCGCGTCCTCGGCCCCTACCGCCTGCTCGGGCGGCTCGGCCGGGGCGGCATGGGGACCGTCTACCTGGGCGCGGAGCCGGACGGCCGGCGGGTCGCGGTGAAGGTCGTCAACCGGGACCTCGCCGGGGAGCCGGCGTTCTTGGAGCGGTTCCGCCGCGAGGTGACCGCGGCGCGGCGCGTCCACCGGTTCTGCACCGCGCCCGTGCTGGACGCCGAGCTCGACCAGGACCCGCCCTACATCGTCACCGAGTACATCGACGGGCCGAGCCTGGAGAAGGCCGTCGCCGAGCGCGGCCCGCTGCCCGGCTCCGACCTGGAGGGGATCGCGGTCGGCGTGGCGACCGCGCTGGCCGCGATCCACGGGGCGGGCATCGTGCACCGCGACCTGAAGCCCGCGAACGTGCTGCTGTCGTCCACCGGGCCGCGCGTCATCGACTTCGGCATCGCCCGCGCGCTGGACGCGCCCGACGGGCCGACCAGGACCGGCCAGTTCGTCGGCACCCCCGCCTACATCGCGCCGGAGGTGCTGCGGGGCGAGCGGGTCGAGCCGGCGTCGGACGTGTTCGCGTGGGGCTGCGTCGTCGCCTACGCGGGGACGGGACGCCCGCCGTTCCGGGGCCGGACCGTCGCGGAGACGTTCCACCGCATCGGCCGCGCGGCCCCGGACCTCGCCGGCCTCGACCCGGGGCTGCGCGAGATCGTCTCCGCCGCGCTCAGCAAGGAGCCAGCGGCGCGCCCGACGGCGCGGCAGCTCCTCACCCGGCTCGTCGGGCAGGAGAAGGCCGACCCGGAGCGGGCCGCGGAGACGATCTCGCTGTCGTGGCGGGGGCCGGCCCCGCTCCCCGAGCCGGTACCGGACCCCTCGCCGGAGCCGGCGCCGGAACCTTCGTCCGCGTCTTCGCCGGAGTCGCCGGCGGGGTCCTCGCCCGGACCGGAACCCGTCCCGGACGCCGGGGCTCCCCGGCCGCGGCCCGTCCCCGAGACCGCGGCGGAACCGGGACCGGGCGGCGGGCGGACCGTCACGGTCGACCTGCCGTTCCCGGGCGAGTGGCGCGGCCCGCGGCGCTGGTTCACCCTCCTCAGGGGCCTGCTGGTCATCCCGCACCTGGCGGTGATGCTGGCCATGTACGCGCTGCTGGTGATCGTGATGGTGCTCAGCTGGCTGGTGATCCCGTTCACCGGCCGCTACCCGCGCCCGCTGTACGGGCTCGTCGTCGGCTGCCAGCGCTGGTCGAACCGGGTCGTCGCGTACGCGTTCGGGCTCACCGGCGAGAAACTGCCGCCGTTCCGCACGCTTCCACGCTCCGGCCGAGCCCGGTGACGCCCTCCGGCGCCGTCCCCCGGACCCCGGTCACCGCCCTTTAAGGGAGCTTCGCGCGCTGACCGGCGGCGAGCCCACTAGGGTTCTACGGAACGACTCCCCAGATTTCCCAGGATCACGATGACCACGCACGCAGGAGAGAACGGTGAGGCCCTGCGCCCCGAGGACCCCGCGGAACTCGGCCCCTACCGGCTGATCGGACGGCTCGGCCGGGGCGGCATGGGGACGGTGTACCTCGGCGAGGACGCGGCCGGGCGCCGCGTCGCCGTGAAGGTGATCAACCGGGAGCTGGCCGGGGAGGCCGCGTTCCGGGAGCGGTTCCGCCGCGAGGTGACCGCGGCGCGGCAGGTCCGCCGGTTCTGCACCGCCCCGGTGATGGACGCCGAACTCGACCGCGACCCGCTGTACGTCGTCACCGAGTACATCGAGGGGCCGAGCCTGGAGAGCGCCGTCGCCGAACGCGGCCCGCTGCCCGGCTCCGACCTGGAGGGGATCGCGGTCGGCGTGGCGACCGCGCTGGCCGCGATCCACGGGGCGGGCATCGTGCACCGCGACCTGAAGCCCGCGAACGTGCTGCTGTCGTCCACCGGGCCGCGCGTCATCGACTTCGGCATCGCCCGCGCGCTGGACGCCGCCGACGGCCCGACCCGCACCGGCCAGTTCGTCGGGACGCCGAACTACCTGCCGCCCGAGCTGCTGCGCGGCGAGCAGGTGTCCCCCGCCTCCGACGTGTTCTCGTGGGGCTGCGTCGTCGCCTACGCGGGGACCGGCACCGCGCCGTTCGCGGGCAGCACGGTCCCGGAGATCTTCTACCGGGTCGTGCACGAGGAGCCGAAGCTGGACGGGCTCGACCCGGGCCTGCGGGACGTGGTCGCCGCCGCGCTCGACAAGGACCCGCGGCGCCGGCCGTCCGTCCAGGAGGTGCTCGGGCGGCTCGTCGGCAACGGGACCACGGACCCGGCGACGCTCGCCGAGACCGTCCAGGCGGGCTGGCACGGCGTCCCGGCCGGGGCCGCCGGCGGCCCCGCCGCGCACGCGGCCGCCGCCGCACCCACGGTGCTCCAGCACGGCGCCGACACCACCCGCCGCGACGCGCGGCCCGGCTCGCGTCCGGGCGGCGGCCTTCCCCGCCGCCCGCTGCTCATCGGGGGCGCGGCGGCCGCCGCCGTGGTGCTGCTCGCCGTCGCCGCGTTCACCCTGCTGCGCTCGGACGGCCCGCCGGACGACCTGGCGACCGCGTTCAGCGACGCGTTCTCCAACCCCGACTCCGGCTGGGGCGACATCTACGACAAGACCTACGGTTACGCGGACGGCAAGTACCGGATGCAGACCAGCGGCACCATCGGCGGGGTCACGCGCTGGGTGCCGAAGGACAAGGCGGAGGACTTCCCCGACCCGATGCTCGCGACCGTCACGGTCTCGGTCGAGCAGGGCCCCGCGGACGCCAAGTTCGGGCTGATCTGCCGGGGCAACGAGGACGCCAAGAAGCAGTACGTGTTCCTCGTCCGCAACGACGGCAAGGGCGCGGTGCTCCGCAAGATCAACGGTGATCTCGGCACGAAGGACCTCGCGACCCCCGACTCCGTCCCCGGGTTCGACTCCAAGGGGCCGAACAAGGTGCAGATCGCCTGCGAAGGTCAGGAGGAGGACGGCCCGAAGGTCCGGCTGCGGCTCTGGGTGAACGGCGAGAAGGTCATCGACGAGACCGACACCGACCAGCCGATCGCCAACGGGTGGGTCGGGATCCAGATCGAGCGGGGCGGCAACGCCGCCCAGCAGATCGTGGCCGACTTCGACGACTTCGACATGTCGAAGATCCGCGGTTAGGCGGCCGGCAGGTAGCCGTTCGTCCAGCGGGCGAGTTCCTCGAACACCCGCGTCCGGGCGGGCTCGGCGGACAGCACCAGGTCGTGCAGGCCGCCCTCGATCCGGACGATCGTGACATGGCGCCCGATCCTGGGCGCGTACCGGGCCATGTGCTCGACGTTCAGGACGGCGTCGGCGCCCGTCACGTCCAGCACCCTGCGGGTCGGGCGGACGCTGCGCGCCGACGCCATGACGAGGACCGGCACGTCGACGTCCAGCCCCTTGCGCAGGCGGAGCTGCCCGCGGCGGACCGCCGCCAGCCACGCCGCCCGCACCGGGAACCCGAGGATCGGCTTCCAGGCGAGGTCGAAGTCCCATTCGCCCTCGTGCTCGCGGTGGATGCTGCGCGGATACTTCTCGGACACGCCCGCCGGCAGCTTCGCCTTCGGGAACCTGGAGCGCAGCGCCCGCGCCAGCCCGGCGCCCGCCTTGCGCATGACGAGCGGCTCGGCGAGGTCGAAGAACGGGCTGTTGAGGAACAGGCCGTCCACCAGGCCCCTGCCCTTCACCCGGTCGGCCCAGAGCGCGGCGATCAGGCCGCCGGTCGAATGGCCGTTCAGCAGGAGCGTGTCGTGGCCGTCCACGTCGCGGATGATCCGGACGGCCTCGCCGATCTCCGGGAAGTAGTCCGAGAGGCTCTCGATGTAGTTGGGCGTCTGGTGCGGGCGCAGCGACCGCCCGTACTTGCGGAGGTCGAGCGCGTAGAAGTCGAAGCCGAGGTCCACGTAGAAGTCGGCCAGGTGCTTCTGGAAGAAGTAGTCGATGAAGCCGTGCAGGTACAGCACCGCCCGGCGGGACGGGTCCGGACGGCGCCGCCGCACGAGCGTCGCCACGACCTCCCCTTCGGCGTCCCGGCCCATCGGCAGCTCGATCGCCTCGTAACCCGGCCCGAGCACGTCGTCCTTCACGTCCACGCTTTCCTCCCGAACCCGGCGGCCGTTCCCGGCGTCCAAGCGTACGGGCGTTGATTTCCAGACGGGGACCGGACACCCTGCGCACGACGCCCGAAAACTGAAAGACGCCCTTCCGTCCCGGGAGACACCATGCAGGCCCCGCTTCGTGATCGCGACCCGCGGCAGCTCGGTCCCTACCGGCTGGCCGCACGCCTCGGAAGGGGCGGGATGGGCACCGTGTTCCTCGGCGAGGACGGCACCGGACGCCAGGTCGCGGTCAAGGTGATCAACCCCGAGCTGGCCGACGACGAGGCGTTCCACGAGCGGTTCCGCCGCGAGGTGACGGCGGCGCGGCAGGTCCGGCGGTTCTGCACGGCGGCGGTGCTGGACGCCCGGCTGGACGGCGACCCGCTGTACGTGGTCACCGAGTACGTCGCCGGCCCCTCCCTGGACGAGGCCGTCGGCTCGGGCGGGCCGCTGCGCGGCGGCGACCTGGAGGCCCTCGCCGTCAACATCGCCACCGCGCTCGGCGCCATCCACGGGGCGGGGATCGTGCACCGCGACCTCAAGCCGTCCAACGTGCTGCTCTCCCCGACCGGCCCGCGCGTGATCGACTTCGGCATCGCGCGGGCGCTGGACGCGTCCGACGGGCCGACCAGGACCGGCCAGTTCGTCGGCACCCCCGCCTACATCGCGCCGGAGCTGATGCACGGCGAGGAGATCACCCCGGCGGCGGACGTCTTCTCCTGGGGCTGCGTCGTCGCCTACGCGGGCACGGGCCGCGCCCCGTTCGGCGGCGGAACGGTCCCGGAGATCATCCACCGGGTGACGTCCGCCGACCCCGACCTGGACGGCCTCGACCCGGCCGTGTCCGGGCTCGTGGCGCGGTCGCTGGCCAAGGACCCGGCCGAACGCCCGACGGTGAAGCAGCTGATCCAGACCCTGACCGGCGAAGACGAGCCCCCCGAGACCCCGCCCGCCGGCGTCCCGGCTCCCGGTTCGCCCGCCGCGAGCACGCCGCCCGCAAGCGAACCGTCCGCAGGCGCGGCGGCCGCAGGGGCAGCGGCCGCGGGTGCGGCGGCCCCCAGTGCGGCGGCCGCAGAACCGCCTACCGCCGGATCAGCGGGCGCGGAGAAGACCGCTGCGGTGCCGCCGCCCCCGCCGGAGCGGCGGACCACCGTCGACTCCGTCCCGCCCACGCAGCCGGGCGGGACGCCGCCGCTCCCGCCCCCGGCTCCGCCGCCGGCCGCGTCCGCGATGCCGTCCTCACCCCCGGACAGGCGGCGGGGACTGCACCGCGACCACCGGTTGCTCATCGGCGCGGTGGCGGCCGTCGCCGGCATCGCCGCCCTGGTCGGGCTGACCAATCTGCCGGACGGGGACGGAAAGCCGAACGGCTCCGGCGGCACCGCGGCGGCCGCGGACATCGGCGAGGACCCCCCGGACGTCAAGGACAAGGTCTTCGAGGACAAGTTCAGCGACGAGACCTCCGGCTGGAAGACCGCGGCCACGGCCGCCTCGGACGCGTCCTACCGAGACCGCAAGTACGAACTCCGCGTCCAGCCCGCGACGACCCACACGATCGTCGACGCCCCGGTCGCCGACCTCCCCGACTCGCAGCTCATCGAGGTCAAGGTCACCTCCGACGAGGACGGTGAGGCGGGGGTGTTCTGCCGCGGGCGGAGCGGCTTCGCGTTCCTCCTCCGCCCGGACGGGCTGGCGAGCATCGCCAAGCTGAGCTCCGGCCGGGTGGTGGGCAGCGTGGTGGTCGGCAAGGCCGGCGACCTCGGCGACGACGACAACCGGATCCAGGCCGCCTGCGTGGAGCGGAGCGAGTCGACCATCGACCTGGCCATGTGGGTGAACGGGGAACGGGTCCTGTCGTCCGCCTCCACCCCCATGGGGGACGGCGTCTCCGGTCCGAGCGGCCTGCTCGTCGCGCGTTCCGAGAACGCCGCCGGATGGCCCCGGGCGGTGTTCGACGACTTCGCGCTCTGCTCGGTCTGAGCCGGCGGCCGCGTCAGTCCTTGCGGCCGGTGGCGGCGACGGTCACGCCCAGGCCGATCATCATCAGGCCGCCGGTGCCGCCGATCGCGGCGAGCCGGCGCGGGGAACTCGCGAACCACTCGCGTGCCGCTCCGGCGGCGATGCCCCACACGCTGTCGCTGAGCAGCGCGATGAGCCCGAAGACCACCCCGAAGACCATCATCTGCAGGGGCACGTGACCGTGCTCGCGGACGACGAACTGCGGCAGGACGGCGGCGAAGAACACGGTCGTCTTCGGGTTCGTGATCCCGACGACGAACCCCTGGAGGAGCGCGCGGCCAC
Organism: Actinomadura sp.; assembly: GCF_044508335.1. Classification (NCBI taxonomy): domain Bacteria; kingdom Bacillati; phylum Actinomycetota; class Actinomycetes; order Streptosporangiales; family Thermomonosporaceae; genus Actinomadura; species Actinomadura sp. Next base: position 8,780 of record NZ_JBIQHY010000004.1, on the reverse strand, counting down.
CGGTCCGGCCCGCTTCGTCCGCGCCGATCGCCTCCTGGAGCGAACGCCGGTGCCGGATGGCCTGCACCCCGAGGTACACGATGTAGACCGCGCCGACGATCTTCAGCGCGGTGAACACCACCACGGACCGCTCGACGATCGACCCGATGCCGACCGCGACGGCCGCGGTGAGCACGAACGCGGCGAGCACCCCGCCGATGACGCCGGTGAGCGCCGTGCGCCGCCCGTGCGCCAGTGCCCGCCCGACGACGAACAGCACGGACGGCCCGGGAATCACGATGATCACCAGCGCCATCGCCGAGAACGCCAGCAATTGATGCAGCGAAACCATGGATCGCACCTTACGCAGCCCCGCCGGCATCCCACACCGATTATTCGCCCGGGCGGGGTGTCCGGGGCCGGTCGGGGGAAGATCGTGACTTCGGTCGCGTTCGCGGCATACGTTCGGATCATGTCCGCCCCTGCCCATGAGGCGTCCGATCCGGCCGAGGTCGATGTTCCGTCCGATTCCACTCCCACTGGGCCGGCGTGGCGGCCCGTGCTGCTGCTGGCCGGGGCGCTGGGGGTGCTGCTCATCGCCCTCAGCACGCGGTACGGCTACCACCGCGACGAGCTGTACTTCCGGGTGGCGGGACGGCATCTGGCCTGGGGGTATCCCGACCAGCCGCCGCTGCTGCCGCTGATCGCGCGGGCGGTCACGGCGGTGTTCGGCGACTCGCTCGTCGCGCTGCGCGTCCCGGCCGCGCTGTTCTCCGCCGCCGGCGTGCTCGTCGCCGCGCTGACGGCGCACGAGATGGGCGGGGGACGGCGGGCGCAGCTGCTGACGGCGGCGTCCTACACGGTGTGCCCCTTCGCCGTCGCGATCGGGCACACGTTCTACACGGCGACGCTCGACCTGCTGCTGTCGACGGCGATCGTGTGGCTGACCGTCCGGTGGGTGCGGACCCGCGACCAGCGGCTGCTGCTCGCCGTCGGCGCCGTGTCGGCGCTGGCGCTGAACGTGAAGTACCTGGCGGCGTTCCTGCTGGCCGCGCTCGTCATCGGGCTGCTGGTGTCGGGGCCGCGCGAGTTCCTGCGGCGTCCGATGGCGGCCGCCGGGATCCTCGTCGCCGTCGCCGCGGTCGTCCCCGGGCTGGTGTGGCAGGCGCGGCACGGGTGGCCGCAGATCGACATGGCGGGCGCCATCGCCGACAAGGGGGACTTCGCCGGACGGCCCGGTTTCATCCCGTTCCAGCTCATCATGACCGGCGTGTTCACGTCCTGGCTCTGGATCTACGGGCTGTGGCGGACGTACCGGTCGGACGACCTGCGCGAGTTCCGTTTCCTCGGGCACGCGTACCTGCTGCTCAACGTCCTGTTCCTGATCACCGCCGGCAAGCCGTACTACCTGAGCGGGCTGTGGGCGGCGCTGTGGGCGGCCGGGGCCGTGGAAATCGAGCGGAACGGCGCGCCGCGCGGGTTCCACTGGCTCACCTCCGCCCCGGTCTACGTGATCACCGGGATCACGTCCGTCCTGCTGACGCTGCCCGTCTTCCCGGTGAAGTGGCTGGCCGACACGCCGCAGCCCGCGATCAACGCCGACGCGGCCGAGATGGTCGGCTGGCCCCGGTTCGCCGAGCAGGTCGCGGACGTCTACCGGTCGCTGCCGCCGGACGAGCGGCCGGCGGCGACGATCATCGTCGGCAACTACGGAGAGGCCGGTGCGATCGACAAGTACGGGCCCCGTCTCGGCCTGCCCCGCGCGTACAGCGGGCACAACGGCTTCTGGTACTTCGGGCGGCCGCCGGACACGGGCGGCCCCGCCATCGTCGTAGGCCCCGACACCGTCGCCGAGGGCGCCGGGCTGCACCGCTTCTGGTCGGACGTCCGCCCGGTGGCGCGCATCGACAACGGCGTCGGGCTCGACAACCAGGAGCAGGGCAAACCGGTGTGGGTGTGCCGCGGGCAGCGCGCCCCGTGGACGCAGCTGTGGCCGCGGATGAAGCAGCTGTCGTGACCGTCAGGCGGGCAGGACGTCCCAGGCTCCGCCGCGGCGCACCATCAGGTCGTGCGTGAGGAGGCTCCCCGCCGGGACGTCCCACGTGGGGTCGGAGGCGTCGCGGTCCCCGGCCCACACCTGCGCGACCGCCCAGCGCAGCTTGTCGACGCCGTCGGGATGGCCGGTGCCGGACGCCACGAACACGTCCCGCGCGGGCGCCGCCACGACGAGATCGCCGTCCACGTCCTGCGCGAGCTTCTCCAGGAACCCCTCGTCCAGCAGCAGGCCCGACTCCAGGGTGCCGCGCCCGGCCGTCCCGCCGAGCGACACGGTCACGGCGCGCACGTCCGGGTACCAGCTGAGGCTCAGCTCCGGGCGCAGGTCGCGCAGGTTGATCACCGCGCGGCGGCGCAGCTCGCCCGGCGGCACGCCCATCTCGGCGCAGTGCCGGCGCGCCACGTGCTCGTGGCGGCGGCCGGACGGCAGGCCCTCGTCGGCGATCTCCAGCGCGTAGGTGACGTACAGGTCGCCGGCGAACGGGTCGCGGATCGGCTCCTCGTCCGCGGGCAGCGGGAACTCCAGCTGGATCTCCGCGGGCACCCGCGCCTTCATCAGCGGGACGATCAGACTGGACCGCGGGTCGGTCACGGGACGTTCCTCCTGATGCCTGGTGCGGCCTGAGTGGATCACCTTACCGCCGTGGCGGGAGGTTCCGGGGCGCCACCGGGAGGGACGACGGGCAGGCCGCCGGGCGCTCCGCCCTCGATGATCCGCCACAGGGCATCGGTGTCCAGGTGCTGTTCTACGAGGTCGCCGAGCGCGTCCAGGGTCGCTTCTCGCAGCTCTTGGAACGACGTGTCGGGCGCCGGGGTGAAGTCTCTTCGAGCGTGCTGGGCCACGTCCTTGAGGAAGGCTCTTCTGAACCCGTCGTTCTCCATGGCGCCGTGCCATGTCGTCCCCCAGACGGCGCCTTTCCGGCAACCGTCCAGGAACGGCCGGCCCTGCGCCGTGACGACGCCATGGTGGATTTCATAGGCGAGGACATCCTGGCCATAAGCCTGGCCTGTGGGCCGCCCGAGTATCTTCTCTTCCCCGAATTCGACTCTCGCCGGCAGGAGACCGAGCCCCGGCATCGTCCCCTTCTTGGACTCGACGTCGTCCACGATCTCTTCGGCGAGCATCTGGTATCCGCCGCAGATACCGAGCACGGGCCGGCCTTCCTCGGCTCGCTTCTGGATTTCGGCGGCCATTCCCCGGTCGCGGAGCCATCCGAGATCGCTCACAGTGGCCCTGGTGCCCGGCAGCACCACGAGATCCGCCTCCGCGAGGTCCCCGGCGCTCGCCGCGTACCGGACGATGACGCCGGGCTCGCAGGCCAATGCGTCCAGGTCCGTGAAATTCGAGATGCGCGGGAACCTGACGACGGCGATGCGCAGCGTCTCCTTCCCGTGCGGGCCTTGAGCTTCCGGCCTGGGCGCGTCCAGGGCCAGGGTGTCCTCGGAATCGAGATAAAGGCCGAGCTTCCAGGGCAGCACGCCCAGCGTCGGCCGCCCGGTAAGGGCCTCAAGCTGCTCCAGCCCCGGCTTCAGCAGCTCGTACGCCCCCCGGAACTTGTTGATCACGAACCCCGCGATCAGGGCCTGATCCTCTTCATCGAGCAGCGCGACCGTCCCGTACAGGGATGCGAAGACACCGCCGCGGTCGATATCGCCGACGACGACCACCGGCAGACCGGCCGCACGCGCCAGCCCCATGTTCACGATGTCGCCGACCCGCAGGTTGATCTCGGCCGGGCTCCCCGCCCCCTCGCACACCACGACGTCGAACTCGGACCTCAATTCTTCGAGGCTCTCAAGCACGACGCCTTTCAGCCATTCCTTGTGCGCCCCGTACTGCAGCGCATCGACCTCCGCGACGGGCCGTCCCAGAACCACGACCTGGCTGCGCCGATCACTTCCGGGCTTGAGCAGCACCGGATTCATCACGGCCCGCGGCTCGACCCTCGCCGCCTGGGCCTGCATGTACTGCGCCCGCCCGATCTCCGCCCCATCACCGGTCACCATCGAATTCAGCGACATGTTCTGGGCCTTGAACGGCGCGACCTTCACACCCTGCCTGGCCAGCCAGCGGCACACACCCGCCGTGACGACGCTCTTCCCGGCGTCCGACGTCGTCCCCGCCACCAGCAGCCCGCTCACCTCAGCACCCCGATGATCGCCGCCGCCGCGAACGTCACCGCCGCGGAAAGCCGGACGGCCCGCCTGATGTCCCTCACCCCGGGCGCCTTTCCGTCCCCCATCTCCGGCCGGTGCTCGACGCGTCCCCCATAAGCGTTGACACCCCCCAACCTCACGCCGAGTGCGCCCGCGAACGCCGCCTCGACCCGTCCCGCATTGGGGCTCGGGTGCTTCTTGCCGTCCCTCCGCAAAACCCTGTACGCCTCAGGCCCCCCGCAAAGCACCACCAACCCTCCGGTCACCCTGGCCGGAACCCAATTGGCGACATCGTCCAACCTCGCCGCCGCCCACCCGAACCGCTCATACCTCGGATTCCGGTACCCGACCATCGCGTCGAGCGTGTTGACGGCCCGATACATCAGCAACCCGGGAATCCCCGCCACCGCACCCCACACGAGCGGAGCCACCGAGGCGTCCGACGTGTTCTCGGCGACCGATTCGACGACCGCCCGGCTCAACCCCCGCGCGTCCATTCCCTCAGGGTCCCGCGCGCACAAATGAGACAACCGCCCTTTGGCCCCGGCCACGTCACCCCGCTCCAACAAACGGGCCATGATCAGCCCTTCCCGCCCCAGCGACGTCCCGCCGAGCACAGCCCACGTGACCGCCGCAGTGACCGGCCCGTGCAGACCAAGCCGGCGGCTCACCCGCTCAATACCGACCCCGACCGCACCCGCGCCGCCCACCAGAACCCCGGCGTAGACAACCCCGCGCCACCGGGAATCCCCATAAACCCAGCGCTCGGCTACTGAAGCCACACGCCCGAAGCCCGCGACCGGATGCCACCGCCTCGGATCGCCCAGAAAGGCGTCCAGCACGACCCCGCCGACCAGCCCCTCAGCAGAGCCGCGCATCAAGTTCATCCCAATGCCTCTCAAGCCAGTCCTGCGCACGCCGAATCCGCGCCCCGGCACCACCGTCCCAGGCCCGCGCCCATCCCCCACCGCGCTGCGCCCTGGCCCGCATCGCCCGATAGGACCGCTCAAACCTCACCCGCGCGGCCCACAGCACGTCCCGCCGCACATCCCGATCCAGCCCGTAAGCATCACAGAAGACCTTGATCCTCCGCCCGACGTCGGCGCCATAGAGCAACGCGTCCCGATCGGCGGGATCCTCAATGGGCCCCCAATGCCGCAGTGCCGTGACAACGTCGAACAACCGCGTCGTGGGCCGCGCCAGATCGAAATCGATCAGGGCCACCGGCACGCCACCCCGGAAGACCACATTCTCCGGCGTGACATCGCAATGCCCGATGACCTCGGGCTCCCCGTCCAGATTGGACAGGTCCCCATCCCAGCCGGCGTCCGGCACACCGTAGGAGGCCACCGCATCGTGGTACCGCCGCAGCAGCTGCCCGACGCCCCGCAGCGCGTCCTCCGAAACCACGTACTCCGCCAGCGGCCGGTGCGGCGCCTCCCCCGGCACCCAGCTGAGCACCTCCCGCCCCCGCTCATCGACGCCCAGCACCCGCGGCGCCCCGTCGAACCCGACCGCCTCCAGATGCCGCAGCACCCCGTGCACAGCCGCACTGTGCGCCCCGAGCGGCCTCCGCACCGTCTCCCCGACCCGCACCACGCCCTCCGACACACCCCCGGAGAGCGACACCTCAACAGCCACAGCACCCAAAGATAGATCCCGAACGCCCACCCACGCGTGGTAACGGCGTTATAGATGTGGAGCTGGAGGACCCGCCCCCTTACACTGTGTCCCGGCGTCCCGCCGGGCGCCGGGCGCCCGTAGCTCAGCTGGACAGAGCATCGGACTTCTAATCCGACGGTCGCGGGTTCGAATCCTGCCGGGCGCGCCCCTACCACCAGGCCATCTAGCCTCTGACCTGCGAGGACACTCCTCCCGTCAGATCGCCCGGATGCAGCCAAATGCCACCGAACGCAGCCGCGCGGCACTGTTCTCGGAATATACGCGGAATGACTTGGCCCACGTTTCCGCAGGTCAGCACGAAAGCGGAGAGAGGCCCCGGGATACTCCGGAGCCTCTCCACGGCAGTTGCCGATCATGCCAACGCATCCTCGATGCGCTGGTTGGCGACGTCGCGTTGCCCATCTATGCACTTGGCGTAAACACGCAACATCACCTCGACGCCGTGCCCGGCACGTTCGGCCGCTTCGGGAGCATGGACACCCGCGTTCAGCCACAGCGACACAGCCGCATGCCGTAGGTCGTACGGCCTGGCCGCCAACGGCGACTCGACCTGATCGGGGGTTAGCGCCAAGACACGAGCCCGCTTCCAGACCTGCGCGTAGGCCGAGCCGGAAAACGACTGGCCGCCACCAGTAACGAACAACCGCCCATCCTCGGCCGCACCGAAGGCGTCAAGGGGCGGCGGCGCTTGGGCCGCTGCGCGACCCCGCGCCTGGCCGCCCGGAGCGTGCGGCGTGGGCGCCGGTCACCGGACGGCCGCGCCGGGCCGCGCATCGCGACGCGTCCGCCGACCCCGCCCCGACCGCTCGCCGCAGGGTCGCGCCGCCGCCTCAGCCGTCCTCCTGCTCCACCAGGCCCATCGCGAAGGCGAACGTCTCCACGAACTCCCGGTACGCCGGGTCCGTTTCACCCGCTGCCAACGCTGCCAGCTCGTCAGCAATCCGCTGCTTGTCCGCGTCGGAGAGCTGGTTGAGGAGGTAACCGGCGTACTCCAACTGCTTGAGCGCCGTGTCATCGTCCAACACGGTCTCGTCGCAGGTCTCGAAGAACCACGTGTATGCGACCACTGCCCTGAGCAACTGCGTGACCAGTTGAGGATGTTCACTCATCGCCGCATTCCAGCAGGCCCCACCGACAGGCCGTCCAAGCTGGACTGGAAGGGTGCGGGGCTCCCCCCGACCCGATGTCTTGAGGATGGCGGCGAACGGAACCTGTCAAGGGCGCCCTTCGGGCGTCACTGCGTGATGGCTGCGCCACCCTTGACAGAACCCGTCCGCCGCTAGGTACAGGTCTCGACGGGTCAGGGGGAGGAAGGTGGGGGAAGAACAGCGGCTACGCCGCTACCCCATCCACAGGATGTCGATGATGCGCAGCGTCTCGGCCTCGTCGTCGACCAGCAGCGTGAGCATGCCCTCGTTGTTGGAGCCGAAGAAGGCGTGTCGGATGGCTGTCTGACCTGGCCGTTCGGGCACCGCGTCCCACGGCGTTTCCAGGAGGTCGAGGAGGCGCTCAAGTAGTGGGCCGTCGCGAACTTCGTTGGGCAGTCCGTTCAACTCGTACAGCGCACGGCCGTGGAAGCCGTCCCAGCGGTACGTCACACCCGGCCTTCCCAGCCAGGCGGCGTGTAGCGAACGAAGCTCTCTTCCCTGCCCTGCAAGGCGTCCTGTACCGCCTCGTCGTAGCCGGGACGGCCGTAGGCGATGGCGCGTAGGCGCCACTGTCGGAGGAGGGTTTGGACCTGCTTGAAGCGGACTAGGTCGTGAGCGGCGTCGAGCGCCTCGTCATACTCGGCCCGGAACTGGTCACGATGCGCCGGCGGGAGCGCATCGAAGATCGCAGCCGGATCCTCGCCGGGATCGCGCGGCGCGGTCGGTTCCTCGGGCTGGGCGGTCATGGTGTCCAATCTACCTGTGAGCCGCACGGGGGACAGAGACTCCTGCGGAGCAGGCGGCGGGCTCCGAGCAAGATCCGGAGAATGTACGGAATGATCTTGTGGGGAGCGCCGTCCCGCCGGAAAGTACGCGCAGGTCAACGAGGGTGCGGAGCGTCCGATGATCCTCGGACTTCTAATCCGACGGTCGCGGGTTCGAATCCTGCCGGGCGCGCCCCGCCTGACCTGCAGTCTTACCACTGCCAAGATCCAAAATTCTGTCCCGGTTCGTCCTCGTGTTCGCTCGATGTTCGCTCGGCTGTCGCGGAGCGATTCGCTGAGCCCTCCCCATCCTGGTTGACACCAACATCGAGCGTCCTTGGCCACTGCGCCGACGCGTCTGTGAATGCCGCGGCTGTGCGGGACTTCGGGGTTTGACCGGCCGTCTGCCTGCGGCAGGCGCCGGGGTCCGCTCCGACCTCCGGAGGTCGGAGCGGACCCCGGTGTCAAGAGTCTGCTGGTCAGCTTCTGCCGGTCATCGGTTCGACGTCTTCACCCGGTGGACGACACGGCCCGTCGCTGCCGTTTCGTTCGGCTCGGTCGGGTGCGGGCGCTGAGGATGACCGCGGCGGCGTCTTGCCTGGACGCACTCGCCGACGGAGGAGAACCGCGCGTCGACCTCGGCCGCATCGCGGGCCGCGCCTGGTCCTAGGGGGCCGAGCCTCGGCTGAAGATCGCCTACGGCCCCGCCGCGGACCCGGCAGAACTGCGGCGGCGCATCCAGGACGAGGCGATTCCGAGGCTCTGCGGCGCACTCGAACGCGGCTCGCTCCCCACCGCGGTGCGGCTGCACCCTCTGTCCGGAGAGCGGTCCGCGACCGTCATCTGACGCCCTGGCCGGATCTTGGTCCCGGGGGCCTGCGAACGTCATTAAGATCCCCTGGTGATCTTCAAACGGTCTGTTGCGGCCGGTGGTCTGCTCTGCTTGCTCGTCCCCTGCGCGCTGGTCGGCGCGCCCCCCGTCGCCGCTGACGAC
>NZ_JBIQHY010000161.1:0-13000 GCF_044508335.1 Actinomadura sp. | reverse complement strand
AGGCCGCGCAGCACGGCCGCCAGTCCCCCGCGGAACTCCTCGTCGGGGCCGAGGCGGCGGGCGTGCCGCGCGGTCTCGGTCAGGTGGGGGAACTCGTCGGCGGGCAGCGCGGCGATGGCGGCGGTCCCCTCCCCCTCCAGCGGGCCGAGGTGCTCCAGCTGGATCGCGCCGATGACGTAGGCGATCACGGCGCGCAGCGCGATCGCCGCGCGCGGCCCGTCGATGCCCGCCTCGGCGAGGATCCGGGCGACGGTCTCGCCCCAGCACAGCGAGCCCGCCGAGGCATGGCGGTGGGTGAGCGTCAGCGGCATGATCGCGGCGTGCGCGCCGAACGCGTCCCGCAGCCGCAGCGCCATGGTCTCGATCCGCGCCTCCCACGGCCCCTCGCCGGGCGGCGCCGGGTCGACCTCGGCGTAGACGAGGTCGACGACGAGCCCCTCCAGCTCTTCGCGGTCGCGCACGTAGCGGTAGAGCGCCATCGTGCTCATCCCGAGCTCCTTGGCGACCGCGCGCATGGACAGCCCGGCGAGCCCGTCCCGGTCGATGACGGCGAGCGCGGCTCGGGCGAGCCTCTCGGTGCTGAGCGAGCGTGGTCGAGGCATGGCGCTTGACAGCGTACGGCATACGCTTACGATCGTAGGCGTATGCCGTACACCTAAAGGAGACGCCCATGCATCTCGCCCCCGGCTCCGACATCCCGCCGCGCGAGCTCACCCCGGTCAACGGCCCGCCGGTGCGGGTGCCCGACCCCGGCCGCCTCGTCCACCTGCAGTTCCGCCGGTTCGCGGGCTGCCCGATCTGCAACCTGCACCTGCGCTCGTTCACCGTCCGGCACGCCGAGATCGAGGCCGCCGGCGTCCGCGAGGTCGTCGTGTTCCACTCGTCCGCCCGCGAGCTGCGCGAGCACGTCGGCGGCCTCCCGTACGCCGCGGTCGCCGACCCGGAGAAGCGGCTGTACGCCGAGTTCGGCGTGGAGTCCGCCCGCCGCGCGCTCCTGGACCCCCGAGCCTGGTGGACGATCCTGCGCGCCGTCGCCGCCGGCACCTGGCAGGTCGCGCGGGGCCGGGCGCGGGCGCCGAAGGCCCGCCCGGACGGCGGGCGCCTCGGCCTGCCCGCCGACTTCCTCATCGGCGCCGACGGCCGCGTGCTCGCCGCCGGATACGGCGAGCACGCGGCCGACCACTGGAGCGTCGACGACCTCCTCGACCTGGCCGCCCAAGCCCCCGCCGCCTCCGGGAGGCGGTGAGGCTCAGCCCCGCACGGCCAAGACGAGCTTCCCGGTCGTGGCGCCCGACTCGATGCGCTTGTGCGCCTCGGCGGCCCGCTCCAGGGGCAGTTCCTCGACCTGGACGCGCAGGTCCCCCGACGCGACCGCGGCGAGGGCGCCGCGCAGGGCGCGCCCCGCCTCGGCCGGCGCGATCCCCGCGAACGCGGCGAGGTTGAACCCGGACACCGTCTTATTGTCGAACCACAGCTCGTTCGCCGGGATCCCCACGTCGTCCGCGCCGGAGGCGTTGCCCATCACGACCATCCGGCCCATCGGGGCGAGCGCGTCCAGGCTGGTGCGCCGCGCGGCGCCCCCGACCATGTCCACGACGATGTCGAACCCGCGGCCGCCGGTGAGGCCGGCGACCGCGTCCGGCAGGTCGTCGCGGAGCACGACGTCGTCGTAGCCGAATCCGCGGGCGGCCTCGATCTTCGCGGGCCCGCCGACCGTCCCGGCGACCCTGCCCGCGCCGAGCCGCCGGGCGGCCTGGCCGAGCTGGCTGCCCACTCCCCCGGCCGCCGCGTGCACCAGCACGCTCTCGCCCGGTTCGATGCGCGCGACGCGGTCCAGGACGAGGAACGCGGTCGTGCTGTTGGACGGGACGGCCGCAGCGACGTCCAGTCCCAGGTCCAGCCCGTCGAGCGGCGCGACGAGGTCGGCGGAGGTGACGGCGACCTCGGCGTAGCCGCCGCTGTCCACGATCGTCAGCGCGGCGACGGGCTGGCCCTTGCGCAGCCCCTCGACATCCGGGCCCACCGCCCGGACATGGCCGGACACCTCGATGCCGGGGACGAACGGCAGCGGCACGTCCACCACGCCCTGCCGGTACAGGACTTCGGCGAAGTTCGCGCCCGCGTACGCGACGTCGATGGACACCTGGCCCGGCCCCGGCTCGGGTGCCTCCATCTCGGCGGGGCGCAGCACGTCCGCGCCGCCGAACTCGGGAATCGTGATGGCCTTCATCAGTATCGGTCTCCTACTGCCGCTGGAACGCCGTCCAGCTCGGCCAGGTCGGTTCCGGTGAGGTCCAGGTCGGCGGCACCGGCGTTCTCGTGCAGGTAGCGCCGCTTCTTGGTGCCGGGGATCGGGATGACGTGCTCGCCCTGAGCGAGCGTCCACGCGATCGCGACCTGGGCGGGCGTGGCGCCGTGCCGTTCGGCGACCGCCTTGACGACGTCGACGATGCGCAGGTTGGCCTTCAGCGCGTCCTCCCGGAAGCGCGGGTTGACGCCGCGGAAGTCGGTGTCCTCGAAGTCGGCGGACGTGATCGTCCCGGTGAGGAACCCCCGGCCGAGCGGCGCGTAGGGCACGAACACGGCTCCGTTCTCGGCGCACCAGGCGACGACGTCGCCGGGCCCTTCCCCGGTGCCGCCGGTGTGGCCCATCGAGACGCCGGCCATCCCGCCCGGCGCGCCCGCGGCGTCGCGCGTCCACAGCGACAGCTCCGACTGGACCGCGGCGACCGGGTGGATGGCGTGCGCCTCCGCGGCCTGCGCGACGCTGACCTCGGACAGGCCCAGCCGGCGGACCTTCCCCTCGGCGACCAGCTCGGCCATCGCGCCCCAGCTGTCGGCCAGCGGCACGTCCGGGTCGACCCGGTGCAGGTAGTACAGGTCGATCACGTCGGTGCCGAGGCGGCGCAGGCTGTCCTCCGCCGACGCCTTGACGTGCTCGGGCGTCCCGTTCCGGACGAGGTTCCACGACGCGTCCTCCGGGACGACCAAGCCGGTCTTGGTCGCCAGGACCGCCTCGTCCCGGCGCCCCTTCAGCGCGCGGCCGATGAGCGCCTCGTTGTGGCCGTCGCCGTAGGGCTGCGCGGTGTCCAGGAACGTCACGCCGAGGTCGAGGGCCTCCCGGATGAGCGCGACCGAGGCGTCGTCGTCGCGCTCCGAGGCGGTGTAGGCCCAGCTCATCCCCATGCAGCCGAGCCCGACGGCGCCGACCGGGGTACCCGCGAAATCACGCGTCCTCATGAGTCCTCCTCAGTGGTTCCCACTTACGAGGACGATCATGCTGGGCGCGCCGCGGACCCGGCAGAGTCCGCTCATCATGGGTGTGGCACCACCACCCTGGCGGGCCGGTTCAGCCGGCGGCGGCCATTCTCCGGCGCGCCATCAGCCGGTCGAACCGCTCCTGCGTGCCGGTGCCGGGACGCGGGTTGAACAGCACCAGGGTGCAGCCGGGGCGGTCGGCCAGCGGCAGCAGCGTCCCCTCGAAGACCAGCTCGCCCGCGTCCGGATGCCGGATCCCCTTCACGGCCTGCGTGCTCCCGCTCACGTCGTGGCGGGGCCACAGCTCGGCGAACTCCGGGCTGACGGCCAGCAGGCCGGCGATGATCCGGCCGTACTCGGGGTCGTCGGGGCGGAGGGCGGCGTCGGCGCGGAACCGCGCGACGACGGAGGGCGCCGCCGCGGCCCAGTGCGTGTGCATCGACCGGTAACGGACGTTGGTGAAGTACGTGACCAGGCAGTTGTGGTCGGTGTCGCCGTAGCCGAACACCTCGCGGGCCGCGTCGTTGATCGCGACGAAGTTCCAGTACCGGTCGCGCACGTACGCGGGCCGCGGCGACCACGCGTCCAGCACCCGCCGCAGCTCCGGCGTGATGGGGGCGGCGGGGCCCGCCTCCGCCTGCGGCGGGTTGAGCCCGGCGAGCAGGTAGAGGTGCTCGCGCTCGGCCCGGTCCAGGCGCAGGGCGCGCGCGATCGCGTCCAGCACGTCGCCGGACACCTTGATGTCGCGGCCCTGCTCCAGCCACGTGTACCAGGAGACGCCGACCCCGGCGAGGACGGCGACCTCCTCGCGGCGCAGGCCCGGCGTCCGGCGCCGCCCGCCGTCGGGCATGCCGACGTCGGAGGGGGTGAGCCGGGCGCGGCGGGTCCGCAGGAAGTCGCGCAGCTGTTCGCGGCGGCCGGTGGCGGGAGTCGGGCTTGCCATACCGCAACGATATCGGCCGCGGACGCCCGCGACGGGGGTCAGGCGACGGGAATCAGGCGACCGCGCCCGCGGCGCGGAGCGCGGCGATCGCCGCGTCGTCGCGGCCGAGTTCGCGCAGGACGGCGTCGGTGTGCTCGCCGAGGGCCGGGATCGGGTCCATGCGGGCCTCGATGCCCGCGAACGTGATCGGCGGGAGGAGCGCCGGGATGGCGCCGACCGGGGAGCCGACCTCGCGCCAGCGGTCCCGCTCGGCCAGCTGCGGGTGGGCGATCAGGCCGTGCCCGTCGTTCAGGGAGGCGTTGGCGACGCCCGCGTCGTCGAGCCGCCTCAGCAGCTCGTCGCGGCCCATCCCGGACGTCACGGCGGCCACGATCGCGTCGACCTTCTCCCGGTTGCGGACGCGCGCCCGGTTGGTCGCGAACTCGGGGTCGGTGACCAGGTCCGGCCTGTCCAGGACGCCGGCCGCCAGCGCCGCCCAGCCGCGGTCGTTCTGCACGCCGATGACGACGTCCGCCCCGTCGGCGGTGGGATAGGCGTCGTAGGGGGCGATCACCGGGTGGCTCAGCCGGGTGCGCGGCGGCGGGGAGCCCGTGAAGAGCGTCGTGTACATCGCCTGGGTCATCCACTCGGCGACCGCGTCGAACATCGAGACCTCGATCGACGCGCCCTCGCCGGTGCCGCCGCGGCGGACGAGCGCGGCGAGCACGCCGGAGAACGCGTACATGCCGGCGGCGATGTCGGCCAGCGGCGAACCGGCCTTGACGGGGGTCTCCGGCGTGCCGGTGACGGAGATCAGGCCGGCCTCGGCCTGGACGAGCATGTCGTAGGCGCGCTTGTCCCGGTACGGCCCGCTCGTCCCGTATCCGGACATGTCCACCACGATGAGGCGGGGGTCGCGGGCCCGGAGCGCGTCCGCGCCGAACCCGAGCCGCGCCGCCGCGCCGGGCGCCAGGTTCTGCAGGAACACGTCGGCGCGCGCGACCAGGTCGGCGAGGATCGCGCGGCCCTCGTCCCGCTTCAGGTCGAGCGCCACCGACTCCTTGGACCGGTTGAGCCAGGCGAAGTGCGTGCCGAGCCCGCCGCGCACCGCCGAGTCGTAGGCGCGGGCGAAGTCGCCGCCGTCCACCCGCTCCACCTTGATGACGCGGGCGCCCTGGTCGGCGAGCTGCCGCGTGGCGAACGGCGCCGCCACCGCCTGCTCCAGCGCGACGACCGTGATCCCCTCCAGCGGCAGCGGGGAGCCGGCGTCCTCCGGAAGGCGTCCACCGGCCCCCCGCCGAGGCCCGGCCGGCGCTCCCCGCTCCGCTCCGGTCACCGGTCAGCCCTCCAGCAGCCGGCGGCCGATGATCATCTTCTGGATGTCGGCGGTGCCCTCGCCGATCAGCAGCATGGGCGCCTCCCGGTAGAGCCGCTCGATCTCGTACTCCTTGGAGTAGGCGTAGCCGCCGTGGATGCGGAACGCGTCCTCCACGACCTCTTTGCAGTACTCGCTGGCCAGGTACTTGGCCATGCCCGCCTCGAGGTCGTTGCGCTCGCCGGAGTCCTTGCGGCGCGCCGCCATCACCATCATCTGGTGCGCCGCCTCGACCTTGGTCGCCATCTCGGCGAGGCGGAACAGGACCGCCTGGTGCTCGGCGATCGGCCTGCCGAACGTCTCGCGCTGCCGCGCGTAGCCGAGCGCCAGCTCGTAGGCGCGCTTCGCGACGCCGCAGCCGCGGGCCGCCACGTTGACCCGGCCGACCTCGACGCCGTCCATCATCTGGTAGAAGCCGCGTCCCGGCGTCCCGCCGAGGATCCGGTCCGCGGGGACGCGGTACCCGTCGAAGACCAGCTCGGTGGTGTCGACGCCCTTGTAGCCCATCTTCTCGATCTTGCCGGGGACGGTCAGGCCGGGCGCGACCTCGCCGAACCCCGGGGTCTTGTCGATGAGGAAGGCGGTCATGCCCCGGTGCCCGGCGTCCGGGTCCGTCTTGACGAGCGTGGCGACGAGGTTGGCCGAGGCGCCGTTCGTCAGCCACATCTTCTGGCCGTCGATCACGTAGTCGGCGCCGTCCGGCACGGCGCGGGTCGTGATGGCGGAGACGTCGGACCCGCAGCCCGGCTCCGACATCGAGAACGCGCCCCGGATCTCCCCGGTCGCCATCTTCGGCAGGTAGTGGGCCTTCTGCTCGGGCGTCCCGTGGTGGGTGATCATCCAGGCGACGATGAAGTGGGTGTTGACGATGCCGGACACGCTCATCCAGCCGCGCGAGAGCTCCTCCACGACCAGCGCGTAGGTCAGCAGCGACGCGCCGAGCCCGCCGTGCTCCTCGCCGATCGTCAGGCCGAAGAGCCCGAGGTCCTTCATGCCGTCCACGATCGCCTGCGGGTAGGCGTCCGCGTGCTCCAGTCCGGTGGCGACCGGGAGGATCTCCTTGTCGACGAACGCGCGGACGGTCGCGACGATCTCGCGCTGCTCGTCCGACAGCCCGTGCGTCTGCTGCAGCCTGCTCACTCCTGCTCCCCTCTAGCGGCCCTCGAAGCGGGGCGGGCGGCGCGCGGCGAAGGCGGCGCGGCCCTCGGCGAAGTCGGCGCTGCCGAACAGGGCCGCCTGCTCCTCGCGCTCGGACTCCAGCAGCCGCTTCAGGCTGCGGTCGGCGCGGGCCAGCAGCCGCTTGGCGGCGGCGACCGGCAGCGGGGCGAGCGCGGCGGCCTCGCCGGCCAGTTCCAGCGCGGCATCGAGGGCCGTGCCGGACGGGACGAGGGAGTCGGCGAGCCCGATCTCGTAGGCGCGGTGCGCGGTGACCGTCCGCCCGAACAGCAGCATCTCCTTGGCGCGGCCCATGCCGACGCGCTGCGGGAGCGTCCAGAGCAGGCCGCCGTCCGCGACGAGGCCGACCTTGCCGAACGCGGCGACGAACCGGGCGTCCTCGGCGGCGACCACGTGGTCGCAGACGGCGGCGAGGGACACGCCGAGCCCGGCGGCGGCGCCCTCGACGGCCGCGATCACCGGCGTCCCGCAGGTGGCGATGAGCCGGACGGCCTTGTGCACGGGCGCGAGCCGGGCCCGCACGGCGTCCGGGCCCGCGCCCTCCATCGACCGGATGTCGCCGCCCGCCGAGAAGGTCCCGCCCGCGCCGGTCAGCACGATCGCCCGGACCCCGGGGTCGCCGGCGGCGCGCCGCAGCTCCTCCAGGAGCCGCTCGCGCATCGGGACGTCGATCGCGTTGCGGGCCTCCGGCCGGTTGAGCGTGAGCACGCGCGCCGCGCCGTGGGCGGTGACCGTGACCACCGGGTCGTCCATCAGCCCTCCCAAAAATTTTTTATACGATACGGCGGCGCGCCGTGCGGCCTCACTCCGCCCCCGCCTCCCAGAAGCCCTGCGCCTCCAGGTGGACGACCAGCAGGGTCCCGGCGTGCCGGATGTGGGCGCGCATCGCCTGCCGCGCGGCGGCCTCGTCCCCGGCCCGCAGCGCGGCGAGGACGAGGTGGTGGTCGTCGACGGACGCCCGGGTCCAGCCGTCGATGCTCGCGTAGAAGCGGCGCGGCGCGTACCGGACGACGGTCCGCAGCAGCCAGGCCGTCTTCGGCGACCCGGCGCACAGGTTGATCAGCCGGTGGAACTCGTGGTTGGCGGTCTCGATGCCCGCCGAGTCCCCCGCCTGGAACGCCGCCTCCAGCTGCGCCTGGAACCGGTCGAGCGAGGCCAGCTCCGCCCCGGTGATCCTGCCGGCGGTGCGGGCGGCGAGCTCGCCGGCGAAGTACGCCTGCGCCTCGAACAGGTCCTGGACGTCCTGCCGGGTCAGCGGCGCCGGCATGAACCCGCGCCGCGGCTCCAGGGTGACGAACCCCTCGCCGCGCAGCGACAGCAGTGCCTCCCGGACGGGCGTGACGCTGATCCCGAGGTCCGCGGCGATCCGCTCCAGGCGGAGGAACTCCCCATGCCCGACCTGGCCGGACATGATGAGCTCGCGGACGTAGGCGGCCACCTCGTCGCTCAGCTGGCGGCGCCTGCCGAGGACCGGGCCGCCGGGACGGGCAACGGTCATCGTCTCTCCCGTACGGCTGCGTGACGGGGTGTATTTTCGCATCAAATATATGAGAGATCACCGCTGCGCGGGAGGGAGGGCGAGGGATCGTGTTCATGCTCAGCGACGAGGAGCGCGCCATCGTCGAGGTCGTCGCGGACTTCGTCGACAGGGAGGTCCGCCCGGTCGCCCGGGAGCTGGAGCACGCGGGCGCCTACCCCGCCCGGCTCATCGACCGGATGAAGGAGCTCGGCGTGTACGGGCTCGCCGTGCCGGAGCCGTACGGCGAGGCCGGCGTGTCCAAGGCGTGCTACGCGCTCGTCACCGAGGAGCTGGCCCGCGGCTGGATGTCCCTGGCCGGCGCGTTCGGCGGGCACACGGTGGTGTCGCACCTGATCGCCGTGTTCGGGACCGGCGAGCAGAAGGAGCGCTACCTGCCCCGGATGGCGACCGGCGAGCTGCGCGCCACGATGGCGCTCACCGAGCCGTCCGGCGGCTCGGACCTGCAGGCGATGAGCACGACCGCGCGGCGGCGCGGCGACCGGTACGTCGTCGACGGCGCCAAGATGTGGATCACCAACGCGCGGACGTCGGGGCTCATCGCGCTGCTGTGCAAGACCGACCCGGACGCGTCCCCGCGCCACACGGGCATGAGCATCCTGCTGGTGGAGAAGGGCCCCGGCCTGACCGTCTCCCGCGACCTGCCGAAGCTCGGCTACAAGGGCGTGGAGAGCTGCGAGCTGTCCTTCGACGGCTACGAGGCGCCGCTCGACGCGGTGCTCGGCGGCGCGGAGGGGCGCGGCTTCGCCCAGATGATGCGCGGGCTCGAAGTCGGCCGCATCCAGGTCGCGGCCCGCGCGCTCGGCGTCGGGCGCGCCGCCCTGGAGGACTCCCTGCGCTACGCCCAGGAGCGCGAGGCGTTCGGGAAGCCGATCTGGCGGCACCAGTCGGTCGGCAACTACCTCGCCGACATGGCCACGCAGCTGCGGGCGGCCCGGCTGCTCACCCTCGACGCCGCCCGCCGCCTCGACGAGGGCGAGCGCTGCGACATGGAGGCGGGCATGGCCAAGCTGTACGCGTCGGAGGCGGCGATGCGGATCGCGCTGGACGCCGTGCGCATCCACGGCGCGGCCGGCTACTCCACCGAGTTCGACGTCGAGCGCTACTTCCGCGACGCGCCGCTGATGATCGTCGGCGAGGGGACCAACGAGATCCAGCGGAACGTGATCGTCAAGCAGCTCATCGAACGCCACCGGATCTAGGGGGCGGCGGCCGGGTCCTCCCCGGAGCGGATCCAGTCGAACGTGCGCTCCACGGCGCGCTTCCAGTTGTCGTACTCGGCGGCGCGGCGCGCCGGCTCCATGGCCGGCACCCACCGGGCCGCGCGGTGCCAGTTGCGCCGCAGCCCTTCCAGGTCGGCCCAGTAGCCGACGGCGAGCCCGGCGGCGTAGGCGGCGCCGAGCGACACCGTCTCGACCACCATCGGCCGCTCCACCGGCACGTTCAGCACGTCCGCGACCATCTGCATGACGAGGTTGTCGGACGTCATGCCGCCGTCCGCCTTCAGCTCCTTCAGGGAGAGCCCGGAGTCGGCGTTCATCGCGTCCACCACCTCGCGGGTCTGCCAGGCGGTCGCCTCCAGCACGGCCCGCGCCAGGTGCCCCTTCGTGATGTAGGACGTGAGGCCGACGATGATGCCGCGCGCCTCGCTGCGCCAGTGCGGCGCGAACAGCCCGGAGAACGCGGGGACGATGTAGCAGCCGCCGTTGTCGCCGACCGAGCGGGCGAGGGTCTCGATCTCCGGCGCGGTGCCGATCAGCCCGAGGCCGTCCCGGAACCACTGGACGAGCGCGCCGGTGATCGCGATCGACCCCTCCAGCGCGTACACGGCCGGCTCGCCGCCGATCTTGTAGCCGACGGTGGTGAGCAGCCCGTTGTCCGACTTCACCGGCGCGGTGCCGGTGTTCATCAGCAGGAACGCGCCGGTCCCGTAGGTGCACTTGGTCTCGCCGGGGGCGAAGCACGTCTGCCCGAACAGCGCGGCCTGCTGGTCGCCGAGCGCGGCGCCGATCAGCACCCCGGGGAACACGCGGCGGGCCGTCCCGTAGGTCTCGGTGGACGACCTGATCTCCGGCAGCATCGCCCTCGGCACGCCGAAGAAGTCGAGCAGCCCGTCGTCCCAGGCCAGGGTCTGCAGGTCCATCAGCAGGGTGCGGCCGGCGTTGGTCACGTCCGTGACGTGGACGCCGCCGTCCACGCCGCCGCTGAGGTTCCAGACGAGCCAGCTCTCCATGGTGCCGAACAGCACCTCGCCGCGTTCGGCGCGCTCGCGCAGGCCGGGCGTGTGGTCGAGCAGCCAGCGGATGCGCGGGGCCGAGAAGTAGGTGGCGAGGGGCAGCCCGCTGCGCTCGGCGACCATCGCCGCGCCGGGGGCGCGGGCCAGCTCGTCCACGAGGGCGCCGGTGCGCATGTCCTGCCACACGATGGCGCGGCCGATCGGGACGCCGGTCACCCGGTCCCACAGGACGGTCGTCTCCCGCTGGTTGGCGATGCCGACCGCCGCGACCTGATCGGCGGTCACGCCCGCCTGGGCCAGCGCCTCCGGGGCGATCCGCTCCAGGTTGCGCCAGATCTCCATCGGGTCGTGCTCGACCCAGCCGGGTCTCGGGAAGTGCTGCCGGTGCTCGCGCTGCGCGACCGACACCAGGCGCCCGCCGTGGTCGAACAGGATGCACCGGGTGGACGTCGTGCCCTGGTCGATCGACATCACGTACCGCTCGGTCACGCCCGGCCCCCTCCCCGCGGAAGCCCGGGCGCGCCGTCACCAGCGCGAGCCGCCGAGGTCGCGGGAGACGGCGCGGGCCGCGTCCCGCACGTAGGCGACGAGGCGCGGCTCGGGGACGCGGCGGGCGTCGCAGATCCGCTCGACCGCGCCGGAGATGCCGATGGCGCCGACGACGAGGCCCCCGTACCCGCGGATCGGCGCGGCGATGCCGGCGTCGCCGATGGACAGCTCCTCGACCTCGGCGGCCCAGCCGTTCTCCCGCACCCGGGTGGCGGCCCGTGCGAGCTCGCGCGGATCGGTGATGGTGCGGCGGCAGTACGACTCCAGGACGGTGTCGCGGATGGACGCCGCCGCGTTGGCGTCGTGGGCGAGCAGCGCCTTGCCGAGGGCGGTGGCGTGCAGCGGCAGCAGGGACCCGACGTCCATCGCCTGGAGCGTGTCGTCCGGGCGGAACACGTGGTGGACGACCAGGACCCGGCCCTCCAGCAGCGTCCCGATGCGGACGGCCTCCCCGCTGCGCGAGGCGAGCGCGTCGGCCCAGTTGATGGCGCGGGAGCGCAGCTCGTTGACGTCCAGGTAGCTGGTGCCGAGGTGCAGCAGGGCGGCGCCCAGCTGGTACTTGCCCGTGCCGCCGTCCTGCTCGACGAAGCCGACGCGCTCCAGGGTGCGCAGGATGCCGTGCGCGGTGCCCCGGGCGAGCCCGAGCGACCTGGCGATCTCGCCGACCCCGAGCCGGCCCGAGCTCGCGGCGAGCAGCCGCAGGATCGCGGCGGCGCGCTCGATCGACTGCACAGGTCCGGGCATGGATCCGATCGTAGTTGTCCCGGCATGATGCCGACAATGTCGGCAGCCGTCGTAATCGCCGTCGTTAGTGCCGCGAACTGCCCGGATTCTGTGATCTCGTGCACGGACTGGAGGGTAACCCGCACCGAGCGAAGGGGAAAGTGTTCGACATTGTCGGCAGCGCCCTGTTGTCGGCGGTTCCGTCCCGGCTTAGCGTCCTGGCCAGCCTCACGGGGCTCGCGTCCACCCCACGTCCGAGGAGTGCCCATGACGGAACGCACCGCGGAACGGCCCAGAATCCCCGGATTCGCCGGCGAGCTCGCCGCCGAGTTCGCCGGCACCATGATCCTCATCCTGTTCGGCGTCGGCGTCGTCGCGCAGGTCGTCGCCGGCGGCTCCGGCCTCGGCGGCCACGACAGCATCGCCTGGGCCTGGGGCCTCGGCGTCACCCTCGGCGTCTACACCGCCGCGCGGATCAGCGGCGCCCACCTCAACCCCGCCGTCACGATCGGCCTCGCCGCCTTCCGCGAGTTCGCGTGGCGCAAGACGGCGCCCTACATCGCCGCGCAGACCGCGGGGGCGTTCGCCGCGGCGCTGATCGTCCGGTGGAACTACAGCGAGGTGCTCGCCGCCGCCGACCCCGGCCACACCATCAAGACGCAGGGCGTCTTCTCGACCCTGCCCGGCAACGGGACCCTCCCGGTCGGCACCTGGGGCGCGTTCCGCGACCAGGTCATCGGCACCGCCATCCTGCTCTTCGTGATCAAGGCGCTCACCGACGTGCGCAACGCGCCGCCGCTGGCCAACCTCGCCCCGTTCATGATCGGCCTGCTGGTGGTGGCGATCGGGATGGCGTTCGGCACCGACGCCGGCTACGCCATCAACCCGGCCCGCGACTTCGGTCCCCGGCTCGCCTCGTTCCTCACCGGCTACGGCGGCGCGTGGCGGGACCAGTACGGGCACCTGTACTTCTGGGTCCCGATCGCCGGCCCGCTCATCGGCGGCGTCCTCGGCGTCGGGCTCTACAAGGCCCTGATCGGGCGCTTCCTCCCCGCCGAGGAGGAGGTGCCCGAGAAGATCGCCAAGCCCGAGCCGCAGTACGAGACGGCGTGACCCGTCCCTCCCCTACGTCCCAGGAGACCGCACGCATGGCCGACTTCGTCGGAGCCCTCGACCAGGGCACGACCAGCACCCGCTTCATGATCTTCGACCACGGCGGCAACG
>NZ_JBIQHY010000237.1:0-1799 GCF_044508335.1 Actinomadura sp. | reverse complement strand
CGTCAGACCGAGGCGTCAGACCGGTTGCTCGGCGCCGAGCAGGCGGTCCTCGATGGAGCGGCAGCCGGTGAACACCGAGCCGAGCCCCTCCCGGTCGATGATCTCGCGGAGCCGGGCCGGCAGCGCGGGCAGCGCCAGGCAGCCGCCCTCCGCGGCGACGCGCCAGCGGATGCCGAGCAGGATCGGCAGCGGGTCGCAGCGGATCCCGAGCCGCTCGTGCATCCGCACCATGAGGTGCCGCAGGTTCCCCTCGACCAGCGTGGTCAGCGTCTCCCCGAGCCGCGGCACCGTCACCTCGTCCAGCACCCCGGACAGGTGGACGACCGTGTGGTCGCCGTCGCCGGCCTCCGTCGTGGTGATCATCAGCTCGGACGGGGCGGGCGGCGTCGGGGTGAGCCCGGCGTCCCCCGGGTGCAGGGCGCGGATGGCGTCGAGCACGTGCGTGGTGTCGGCGTCCCGCGCCGTCCCGGCCGGGACGGGCGTGGCCGTCGCCGCCGCGACGTCCGGGAACACCGGGACGAGCTGCGCCAGCCCGGTGAGGTGCAGCGCGCGCCGCACGTGCGCGGACAGCGCGGGCACCACGGCGCGCAGCGGGCAGCCGAGCAGCTGCGCCCGCGTCTCGGCGCGGGCGAGCAGGACCAGCCCGGCGGCGTCCAGCAGCACCGCGTCACCGAAGTCGATGACGACGCAGGTGCGCCGCCGCCCCCGCGGCGCGCCCCCGGCGGCCGGCGCCCCCGCGGATCCCGCGGCCAGCGAGAGGGCCCTGCTCACCCCCTCGCGGATGCCCGCGTAGTTCTGCCAGCTGATCTGCGCGGGCAGGGTCAGCACGATGAACCCTCGCCGGGTCTCGATGCTCAGGCCCGGCACTACCGTGTCCTTCATACGTCACATCCCGATCGGGGTTCTGGCGGCCGCGCGAGCGGTCCTGGGCGGGGCGGTCAGCGTGGAGCCGGGCGGTCTGGACACCGTCCGGCCGTCCGGATAGGGCGGCCGGCCGCCGCGCACCACGCCCGTGAGCCGGGACGCCGCGAGGCGCTCGATGGTCCGTTCCTCGGGCCGCACCCCGAGATGGGTGCAGCAGCACCACAGGTCGTCGACGCAGCGGCGCACGCTCTCAGCCGGAATGTCGGCGAAGCGGACGCGCAGCCGCGCCACGAGCTCATCGCGCGTCGGTACGACCGATGGCGACTTCTCCCAGCGCTCCACTGTCCCTCCGATCGCTTTGGACGGACGCATTCCGTCCGAACTGATCAGAACCCGCCGCTGGGACGGGTTCTGAGCTTGGAAATGACCTACCCGAGGGCTGCGACAGAAAAAGCGACGAACCTAAAAACACGGACATGACACAACCGTCGCGCGGCAAGTCTTCCGGAGCCGCGGCGCCAGCGAACGTGCCGTGAACAGCCGGGTTTTTGCGCGACTTTTCCACTTCGTGCCCGAGCCGCTGCCGGGCGATGACCATCGGGGCGCGGCCGGTCCGCCCGTCACGGAGCGTACGGAAGTTTTTACGGAAGGTTGCCTGTCGCGAACGTCTCCCGCACCGGCGGCGGGAATTGCTGATCTAGATGTCTCCAACACACCGGGGTGACCCATGCACGGCCAGCCGAAGAACACCGCCCGCAGCACGTCCGACCAGGTCACCGCGCCGGAGGCGGACATCGGCCCGGTCGCCGAGCCGGACCGGGCGCCGGCCGCCGGGGCGATCCCCGACCCGTTCGACGACAAGACGCCGAACACGCCGCTGTGGTTCAAGACGGCGGTGTTCTACGAGGTGTCGGTCCGCGGGTTCGCCGACTCCG
>NZ_JBIQHY010000160.1:2325-13084 GCF_044508335.1 Actinomadura sp. | reverse complement strand
CGGGCCGCGGCCGGCGGCGCGCCCCGCCCGGCGGCCCGGGAGGGCGCCCGGTTGCGCGCCGCGTCCGGCGTCCCGCGCTGACGCGCCCGCCGCCCGGGCGCGGTGGACGCGCGGCCGGGGCCGGTGCGAGGCTGCGGACCGTGGTGATCGTGGACGTTCTGGCGGCGGCGGCACTGATCGGTTGGCTGTACCTGGCGTTCGGCCACGGCGCGTTCTGGCGGACCGGCCCCGGCCTGCCCGACCGGGACGATCCACCCGAATGGCCCGCGGTGACGGCCGTCATCCCGGCCCGCGACGAGGCCGCCGTCCTTCCCGAGACCCTGCCGACGCTGGTCGCCCAGGACTACCCGGGCGCCTTCCGCATCGTCGTGGTGGACGACGGCAGCAGTGACGGCACCGCCGAAACGGCCGCCCGCCTCACGGACGAGGTCGTGTCCGCGAGAGACCGCCCCGAGGGGTGGGCGGGCAAGGTGTGGGCGATGTCGGAAGGCGTCCGCGCCGCGGGCGAGCCCGACTTCTACCTCTTCACCGACGCCGACATCGCCTACGGGCCCGGCACGGTGAAACGGCTCGTCCGCGAGGCCGTCAACGCCCGGCGCGACCTCGTCTCGCAGATGGCGACGCTGAGCGTCCGCACCCGCTGGGAAAAGGTGATCGTCCCGGCGTTCGTGTACTTCTTCGCGAAGCTGTACCCGTTCCGCCGCGTCACCCGGGACGGGGCGCGCACCGCCGCCGCGGCCGGCGGGTGCATGCTCGTCCGCCGCGCCGCGCTGGACGGGGCCGGGGGCATCGCCGCGATCCGCGGCGCGCTCATCGACGACGTGGCGATGGGCCGCCTGATCAAGCGCGCGGGCGGGCGCTGCCGCCTCGACCTGAGCCGGGACGTCGTCAGCCGCCGCCCCTACCCCCGCCTCGCCGACCTGTGGATGATGATCGCCCGCAGCGCCTACCACCAGCTGCGCTACTCGCCCGCCCTGCTGGCGGGCACCGTCCTCGGCCTGCTCCTGCTCTACGCGGTGCCGCCCGCCGCGACGCTCACCGGAGCCCTCACCGGCCGCCCGGCGGCACTCGCGGCGGGAGGCGCCGCCTGGGCGATCATGACGCTCACCTACGTCCCGATGCTCCGTTTCTACGGACTTTCGCCCCTGCGCGCCCTCGGTCTGCCCGCGGTCGCGCTGATGTACGCCGCGATGACGGTCGATTCGGCCCGCCGCCACCGCGCCGGGAAGGGCGGCACCTGGAAGGGCCGCACGGCGGTGGTCCAATGACACGGGGATCACCTTCGCGGAGCGGAAGCTGAGGAGGGACGATGACCGCTCGGGACGGCCTGCCGGAGATCGCGCTTCCGAACGGCGTGACCATGCGCGGCGCGCGCCGGTTCGACGACGTCCGGCAGGTGCTGACCGACCCGCGGTTCGGCCGCGACCTGAGCCGCACGACCGGCGGCCGGATGGCGCGCGGCCGCGACATCAGCGACGACCCCGGCTCGGTGATCAACATGGATCCGCCGGAGCACACCCGCATCCGCCGCATCGTGGCCGGCGCGTTCGCCCCGCGCCGGATCGCCCGCTGGCGGCCGCGGGTCGCGCAGATCACCCGGGAGCTGGCCGCCGAGCTGGCCGCGCACGGGCCGCCGGCCGACCTGGTCGCCGGGTTCGCGTTCCCGCTGCCGGTGCGGGTGATCTGCGAGGTGCTCGGCATCCCCGAGTCCGACCGCGCGGACTACCGGCGCTGGGCGGACGCGGCGCTCTCGCTGTCCGAGCTCGGCGCCGGCGAGCGCGCGACGGCGGCCCGCGAGTTCCGCCGCCACGTCCGCGGCCTGCTCGCCGAGCGCCGCGCGCGGCCCGGCGAGGCGCTCCTCGACGACCTGATCGCCGCCCGGGACGGCGCCGACGCGCTCACCGAGGGGGAGCTGGTCAGCCTGGTCACCGCGCTGATCACCGGGGGCCACGAGACGACGGCGAACCTCATCGCCATGGGCGTGTTCACCCTGCTCAAGGAGGGCCTCTACGGGGAGGTCGCGCCCACCGGGGCGCTGGTCGAGGAGCTGCTGCGGCACGACACCCCCGCGCTCTACGCGATGCCGCGCGTGGCGACGCGGGACGTCGACCTGCCGTCCGGCCGGGTCGCCGAGGGGGAGATGGTGCTGCCGCTCCTCGCCGAGGCCAACCGCGACCCCGCCGTGTTCGCCGAGCCCGACCGGTTCGACGCGACCCGCGACGGCCCCGCCCACATCGCGTTCGGCCAGGGCGCGCACTTCTGCATCGGCGCGGGCCTCGCCCGCATGGAGGCCGAGGCCGCCCTGACCGTCCTGCTCGAGGAGTTCCCCGGGCTGGCCCTGGCGGTTCCGCCGGAGGACGTCCCCTGGCGCGCGGACAGCCTGGTCAGGGGTCCGACGCGGCTGCCCGTGCGGTGGTGAATGCCCGTTTTGTCGTGCCGGCACAAAACCGGCGGCCTGGATGTGTCCCGCGCCTCATTGGAGTAAGTGTCTAATTACGTTACGGTCGGGTGGCCGTCACGCCGACGGCAGGCGAAGACGAAGGGTTACCCGCCATGTCCATCACCGTCCGCCGGGTGCTGCGCGCCGTGGCCGCGTCCTGCATCGGGCTCGCCATGGCGGCGTCCGCCCTGCAGGGCACCGCCGCCGCCGCACCCCGGGACCCCGTACCCCCGGGCCGGGATCCGTTCTACACGCCGCCGTCCCCGCTCCCGGCCGGCAGGCCCGGCGACGTCATCCGGTCCCGCCCGGCCGTGTTCACCATGGACCCGTTCGGCCGCTCCCCGTACGAGGGCGTCACATCGTGGCAGGTCCTGTACCGGTCGGAGACGGCGGAGGGCGAGCCGACCGCCGTGTCCGGCATGGTGCTCGTCCCGGCCAAGGCGTGGACGGGCGAGGGCAAGCGCCCGGTCGTCTCCTACGCCGTCGGGACGCGGGGCCTCGGCGACGCCTGCGCGCCGTCCTACACCCTCACCCAGGGCACGGATTACGAGATGTTCTTCGTCGCCGACGCGCTCAGCCGCGGCTGGGCCGTCGCCGTCACCGACATGGAGGGCCTCGGTACGCCGGGCCGGCACACCTACGAGGTCGGCCGCTCCCAGGGCAAGGCCGTGCTGAACATGGCGCGGGCCGCGCAGCGCCTCCCGGCCGCCGGCCTGGCCGGCTCGCCGGTCGGCCTGTGGGGCTACTCGCAGGGCGGGACGTCCTCGGGCTGGGCCGCCGAGCTGGCGCGGTCCTACGCCCCCGAACTCGACATCAAGGGCGCCTTCGCCGGGGGCGTCCCGGCGGACCTGGTGGCGGTCGCCAGGGGCTTGGACGGCTCCCCGTTCGTCGGCCTGATGTTCATGGCGGCGGTCGGCTACGACGCCGCCTACCCCGAACTGGACCTGGAGAAGTACCTCAACGCCAACGGCCGCGAGCTGCTGGACAAGGCCAAGGACCTGTGCCTGGTCAGCGTGGACGGCATCGGCACCCTCGCGGGGACGCTCTTCAAGAAGATCAGCGACTACACCACCAGCGACCCGCTGGAGACCCCGCAGTGGCAGCGGCGGCTGGCGGCCAACAAGCTCGGCTCCACCGCGCCGTCCGTCCCGGTGCTGCAGACCCAGGCCGTCTACGACGAGATCATCCCGTTCGCGCAGGCCGACACGCTGCACAAGGCGTGGTGCGCCAAGGGCGCGAACCTGACCTGGAAGACCTACACGTTCGCCGAGCACGCCACCGGCATGCTCTGGAGCGAGCCCGACGCGATGGCGTTCCTCGCCGACCGGTTCGCCGGGAAGCCGGTCGCCGGCAACTGCGCCGCCTGATCCGGTGCCCGGTTCCGGCCGCCTGATTCCGGCCGCCTGATTCCGGCCGCCGGGGCCTTCATGGGGCCATCCCGCTCCCGCAGAGGGCAGGATGGCCCCATGGACCTGGTGGAGTTCCTCCGCGCCCGGCTGGCCCGCGACGAGCAGATCGCCCGGGACAGCTCGTCCGCCCCCTGGAAGGCCACGCCCTCCGGGACGATCAACATCGACTCCGACACCGCCGGCTTCGTCGCGAAGGCCGAGAACGACGCCTACGCCGAGCACATCGCCCGCCACCACCCCGCCCGCACCCTCGCCGAGGTGGCCGCCCGCCGCCAGATCGTGGACGACTACGAGAAGACCGCCTGGATCCTCGAACAGGGCCACCGCACTCCCGAGCTGGAGGCCGCGCAGGCCGTCCGCGAATCGGTGCTGCGCCTCCTCGCCCTCCCCTACGCCACCCACCCCGCCTACCGGGAGGAGTGGCGGCCCTAGACCTCGGTGATGATCGCCGGGTGGCCGGGGTCGTCCATCTTCAGGACGATGTCCGCGCTGCGGAGCGGGGCCGCCTCGGTCTCGTAGCGCGCATAGGCGGGCAGCGTCCAGCGCTGGTCGTCCGGCGTGCGGCGGGCGAGCGCCCGGCTGGACAGCGTCAGATGGACGGTCAGGTCGAACGGCAGGCCGCGGCCGAGCAGCAGCGATCCGTCCAGCAGGCAGACCCCGCCGGGCTGGAGGGGCACGTAGCGCGCCCGGGTCGCCCGGTCGAGCTCCGCGTCCCACAGGCTCGGCAGGACCTTCCCCGTCCCGGACGGCTCCAGCGGAGCCAGCACCTCCCGGACGAGGCCGTTCACGTCGAGCCATTCGTCGTAGTAGACGTCGGGGTCGTCCCGCCCGAACTCGAAGCGCAGCGACGCCGGGCGCAGGAAATCGCGCGCCGACACCCGGACGACGTCCCGCCCCAGGGCGCGCAGGGGCGAGACGAGCGCGTCGGCGAGGTCCCAGGGGGCGGCGGGGGGCGCGCCGTCGATCGCGACCCGCAGCCACGAGCCGCGGCCGGAACCGGCGATCCGGTCGGACAGCTCCGTGACCACGAGCGATGGCGAGATCGGTCGTACCCGCATCACTTCATCCTGCCCGCATCGTGGGACGCGACTGACACATCGGATCCCGGGAAGGTAACCTCTCGTACGGGTCCGAGAGGCGCTGCAACGGGCGAGAGCCCGCCACGCTCGGGCCCGAGACACCGACTTCCGCAAGGGCGCCTCCCATACGAACTTGGGAGGTGCTCGAAGAAATATGACCCACACCAATCTGCGCGAGCTTCTGGACGAGCGGATCGCGGTGCTCGACGGCGCCTGGGGCACGATGCTGCAGGGCGCGGGGCTCACCCCCGCCGACTACCGCGGCGACCGCGTCACCGATGACCACCCGAAGGACGTCACCGGCGACCCCGACCTGCTGAACCTGACCCGGCCGGACGTGATCCTGGACGTCCACCGGCAGTACCTCGCCGCCGGCGCCGACATCACCACGACCAACACGTTCACCGCCACCGGCATCGCCCAGGCCGACTACGGCCTCGAAGGCGACCTGGTCCGCGAGATGAACGTGCAGGGCGCCCGGCTGGCCCGGCAGGCGGCCTCCGAGTTCGAGGGCCGGTTCGTCGCAGGCTCGGTCGGCCCGCTGAACGTGACGCTGTCGCTGTCCCCGCGGGTCGAGGACCCGGCCTACCGGACCGTCACGTTCGACCAGGTCAAGGCCACCTACGCGGAGCAGATCGCGGGGCTCGCCGAGGGCGGCGTCGACCTGCTGCTGATCGAGACGATCTTCGACACGCTGAACGCGAAGGCCGCGATCGCCGCGGCCCGCGAGGTCGCCCCCGAGCTGCCGCTGTGGATCTCGGTGACGATCGTCGACCTGTCCGGGCGGACGCTGTCCGGGCAGACCGTCGAGGCGTTCTGGCGGTCGGTCGAGCACGCCGAGCCGCTCGCCGTCGGGGTGAACTGCTCGCTGGGCGCCGCGGAGATGCGCCCGCACGTGGAGGAGCTGGCGCGGATCGCCGGCACCTACGTCGCCTCGCACCCGAACGCGGGCCTGCCGAACGCGTTCGGCGGCTACGACCAGACCCCCGAGGAGACCGGCGCCCTGCTGCGCGACTTCGCCGAGTCGGGCCTGGTCAACGTGGTCGGCGGCTGCTGCGGGACGGGCCCCGCGCACATCGCGAAGATCGCCGAGGCGGTGCGCGGCGTCGCGCCGCGCCGGGTGGCGCGGCCCGCGAGGGCCAGCCGGTTCAGCGGGCTGGAGCCGTTCGAGATCGGCGCCGACACCGGCTTCATCATGGTCGGCGAGCGGACGAACGTCACCGGCTCCAAGCGGTTCCGCAAGCTCATCGAGGCGGGCGACCACCAGGGCGCGGTGGACGTGGCGCTGGAGCAGGTGCGCGGCGGCGCGAACCTCCTCGACGTCAACATGGACGCCGACCTGCTCGACAGCGAGCGGGAGATGACGACGTTCCTGAACCTGATCGCGACCGAGCCCGAGGTGGCCCGCATCCCGATCATGGTGGACAGCTCGCGGTGGAGCGTGCTGGAGGCCGGGCTCAAGACCGTCCAGGGCAAGGGCGTGGTCAACTCGATCTCCCTGAAGGAGGGCGAGGGGCCGTTCCTGGAGCAGGCGCGCCGCATCCGCGACTTCGGCGCCGGCGTCGTCGTCATGGCGTTCGACGAGACCGGCCAGGCCGACACCGCCGACCGCAAGGTCGAGATCTGCGCCCGCGCCTACGACCTGCTCACGCGGCAGGCCGGGTTCCCGGCCGAGGACATCATCTTCGACCCGAACGTCCTCGCCGTCGCGACCGGCATCGAGGAGCACAACGACTACGCGAAGGCGTTCATCGAGGCGCTGCCGCGGATCAAGGAGCGCTGCCCCGGCGCCCGCACCAGCGGCGGCATCTCCAACCTGTCGTTCTCGTTCCGCGGCAACGAGGTCGTCCGCGAGGCGATGCACTCGGCGTTCCTGTACCACGCGGTGCGCGCCGGGCTCGACATGGGCATCGTGAACGCCGGGCAGCTCGCCGTCTACGAGGACATCCCCGCCGACCTGCTCGAACTCGTCGAGGACGTGCTGTTCAACCGGCGCCCCGACGCGACCGACCGGCTCGTGTCGTTCGCCGAGACCGTCAAGGGCAAGGGCACCGTCCGGGAGGTCGACCTGTCCTGGCGGGACGCGCCCGTCGAGCAGCGCCTGTCGCACGCCCTCGTGCACGGCATCGTCGACTTCATCGAGGAGGACACCGAGGAGGCCCGGCAGAAGGCCGCCCGCCCCCTCGACGTCATCGAGGGCCCGCTGATGGACGGCATGAAGATCGTCGGCGACCTGTTCGGGTCCGGGAAGATGTTCCTGCCGCAGGTGGTGAAGAGCGCCCGCGCGATGAAGCGCTCCGTCGCCTACCTGGAGCCCTTCATGGAGAAGGAGAAGGAGGAGGCGCTCCGCACCGGCCGCATCCGGCAGGAGCGCGGCCAGGGCAAGATCGTCCTCGCGACGGTGAAGGGCGACGTGCACGACATCGGCAAGAACATCGTCGGCGTCGTCCTCGGCTGCAACAACTACGACGTCGTGGACCTCGGCGTGATGGTCCCCGCCGCGAAGATCCTCGACACCGCGATCGAGGAGAACGCCGACGCCGTCGGCCTCTCCGGCCTGATCACCCCGTCGCTGGACGAGATGGTGTCCGTCGCCGCCGAGATGGAGCGCCGCGGCATGAGGCTGCCGCTGCTCATCGGCGGCGCCACCACGTCCCGGCAGCACACCGCCGTGAAGATCGCGCCCGCCTACGACGCGACGACCGTGCACGTGCTGGACGCGTCCCGCGTCGTCGGCGTCGTCTCCGACCTCCTCGACGAGGACCGCGCCGCCGCGCTGGCCGCCGCCAACCGCGAGGAGCAGGCCCAGTTGCGCGAGCAGCACGAGAAGAGGCAGCGCCGCCCGATGCTCACGATCGAGCAGGCCCGCGCGAACCGCGAGAAGGTCGACTTCTCCGACCTGCCGACGCCGGCCTTCACCGGCGTCCGGATCGTCCGGCCCGAGCTGTCCGCGATCCGCGAGATGATCGACTGGCAGTTCTTCTTCCTGGCCTGGGAGCTGAAGGGCAAGTACCCGGCGATCCTCGACCAGCCCGTCGCCCGCGAGCTGTTCGACGAGGGCAACCAGCTGCTCGACCAGATCGTCGCGGACGGCTCGTTCGAGGCGTGCGGCGCCTACGGCTTCTGGCCGGCGCACTCCGAGGGCGACGACATCGTCCTGCCGGACGCCCGCTTCCCGATGCTGCGCCAGCAGACGTCGAAGCCGGAGGGGCGCCCGAACCGCTGCCTCGCCGACTACGTGGCCCCGTCCGGCGACCACCTCGGCGGCTTCGCCGTGACGATCCTCGGCGCCGAGGACCTCGCCGCGCGGTTCGAGGAGGAGAAGGACGACTACAAGGCCATCATGGTCAAGGCGCTCGCCGACCGGATGGCCGAGGCGTTCGCCGAGTACGTCCACCTGGAGGCCCGCCGCGCCTGGTTCGAGCCCGATGCCGAGCCGTCGCTGGAGGACCTGCACGCCGAGCGCTTCCGCGGCATCCGCCCGGCGCTCGGCTACCCGGCGAGCCCCGACCACAGCCTGAAGCAGACGCTGTTCGACCTGCTGGACGCGGGCCGGCTCGGCATGAAGCTCACCGAGTCCTTCGCCATGGCCCCTGCCGCCAGCGTCAGCGGCCTGATCTTCGCCCACCCGGCGTCCCGGTACTTCACGGTGGGCCGCGTCGGGAAGGACCAGATCGAGGACTACGCCGCCCGCTGCGGCCTCCCGGTCGTCGAAGTGGAGCGCTGGCTGGCGCCCAACCTCGCCTACGACCCCGCCTGACCGGCGGGACGCCGACGACGGGAAACGCCTGACGGCCGCCGCGCCGCGGCCGTCAGGCGTGCCTTGCCACCGGGCCTTCCGGGAGGTCAGGGACGGGCGATGCGGACCTTCCAGACCTCCGGGCCCGCCTCCTGGTAGTCCCAGGTGAACTCACCGGGGTACTGGGAGGCGAACTGGTAGTACAGCGGCTTCGGGTCGTGGTCGTTGACGAGGACGAACCCCTCCCCGGACCCCAGGGCCTCGAACGTCGCGAAGATCTGCTGGTGGCGCTGCCCGTGGGCGAGCACCCGCACGTCGAGTTCGCCGTCCGCCAGCTCGGCGGTCGCGCCGGGGACGCCTGGGTGCGCGTCGTGGCCGCCGCAGGTGCACTGGTGGCCGTCGTCGCCGGACGCCGTGCCCTCGCCCAGGATCTCGTGCATGCCGTCCAGCAGCGCGCCGAGGTCCACGCCGGCGTCCACGAGCGCGGGCAGGATCAGGTCGTTCTCCTTCTCCAGGTGCGACTGGAAGAGGGCGTTGACCGCGGTCGCCGCGCCGACCGCCTCCGCGGGCGTCCGCGCCGCCGCCAGCTCGGCGACCTTCTCGCGCAGGACGACGTGCTCGCGCAGCATCGCGCGCAGCAGGAGGCGGGCCTCGGGGATCTCTTCGGCCGCCTTGTAGAGCGTCCGCTCCTCGGCCTCCGCGTGGGGGATGATCTCGTCGGTGCAGAACGCCGTGAGCTTGTCGCGCCGGTCGTAGGGGGCGGCGAGCTGGTCGACGGCACGGGCGATGGTGAGCGTGTGGTCGGCCATGGTCCGGCCGAGCCGCTCGTGATGGTCGAGGATGGCCCGCACCGTCTCCTGCTGCGGGTTCGCGGTCGATGTGGTCATGAGCACTCCTGGGGTGCCGGACTGTTTTTCACAACACTACTTGTATTTATAATAGCGGGCATGGAGAATCAGGTCACAGGGGTACGCGACCTCGACCCCCGGGCCGTGCCCCGTCCGGCGGCGCGCCGGCTTCCGCTGCTCGCCGGCGCGCTGCTGTCTCTCCTGGTCGCGCTCTGGGGCGCCCTGGGCCTGCTGAACCTCGACGTCCCGCTGCCGCGCACCTCGTTCGCGCAGCAGCACGGCCCGCTGATGGCCCTCGGATTCCTCGGCACGCTGATCTCCCTCGAACGCGCCGTCGCCCTCGGCCGCCCCTGGGCCTACGCCTCCCCGGCCCTCGCCGCCGCGGGCGGGCTCGCCACCGCCGCCGGGTTCATGCTCCCCGGGCGGCTGCTGCTCACCGCCGCCGGCGGCTGGCTCATCGCGATCTACATCACGGTCCTCGGCCGCCGGACGGGACGCGACCTCGCCGTCCAGATCATGGGCGCCGTCGCCTGGTACGCCGGCGGCATGCTGTGGATCGGCGGCCGCACCGTCGGCGACGTCGTCCCGTGGCTCGCCGCGTTCCTCATCCTGACCATCGCCGGTGAGCGCCTCGAACTCGCGCGGGTCGCCTTCCTGGGCCGCCGCGCCGCCGACGGGCTCGTCGCCGCCGCCGCGGTGATCGGCGCCGGCGCGGCCGTCTCCGTGCGGTGGGACGACCCGGGATGGCGCCTCACCGGGCTCGGCATGATCGCGCTCGCCGGCTGGCTCGCCGTCCACGACGTCGCGCGCCGCACCGTCCGCGGCACCGGGCTGCCCCGGTTCGCCGCCGCCTGCCTGCTCGCCGGATACGCCTGGCTCACCGTCGCCGGGGCGATCTGGCTCGCCGCCGGGCGCCCCGCGTCGACCGGCTTCTACGACGCCGCCCTGCACGCGGTGTTCCTCGGCTTCGTGATCTCGATGGTGTTCGGGCACGCGCCGGTGATCCTGCCCGCCGTGCTGCGGGTCCGGCTGCCCTACCACCCGATCCTGTACGTGCCGCTCGTGCTGCTGCACGCGTCGCTGGTGGTGCGCGTGGCCGGCGACCTGGCCGGCGTCTCCCTCGCGCGGACGACCGGGGGCGTGCTCGGCGAGGTGGCGCTCCTGCTCTTCGGCGGCTGCGCCTTCGCCGCATCCCGCCTGGTCAGGCGTGAGGCGCCGCGCCCGGCCGGAGGGCCGGCGGCAGG
>NZ_JBIQHY010000160.1:0-2225 GCF_044508335.1 Actinomadura sp. | reverse complement strand
CATCCCGCCTGGTCAGGCGTGAGGCGCCGCGCCCGGCCGGAGGGCCGGCGGCAGGTTCGGCAGGTTCGGCGGGCGCGGCAGGTTCGGCGGGGGAGGCCGCGCCGGGGCCGGATGAGAAGGCCGCGCCGAAGCCGGACGGGGAAGCCGCGCCGGGGCCGGACGGGGAAGCCGCGCCGGGGCCGGACGGCGAGGTCGTGCCGGAGCCCGACCGGGAGGACGCGCCGGGGCCGGACGGGGAGGCCGCGGCGGGGGACGCCACCGGAGAGCTTGCGCCCGGACCGGGCGGAAAGGAACGGACATGACGACCCTCGGAGTACGTCCGAAGGTGGGTGGTCCGCCCCCGGCGCCGCGCCGGTCACGGTCCAGCTGGCACGCCATCGCGAACGGGGTCGTGCTGGCCTGGCTGGCGCTGACCGTCGTCGCCGCGCTCGTCCGGCATGACCTGCCGATGCCGCGGTGGCTGCTGATCCACCTGTTCCTGCTCGGCGCGGTCACCAACGCGATCGTGACGTGGACGGAGCACTTCGCGTCGGCGCTGCTGCGCGTCCCCGCCCCGCCCGACTGGTGGCCGGTGACGCGGCTGGCGGTGCTGAACGCCGGGATCGCCGCCGTGCTGTGCGGGGTCTCCGAGGGATACGCCGGGCTCGCCGTCGGCGGGGCGGCCGGTGTCGTGGGCGTCGTCGCCGCGCACGTCGCCGTGCTGGGCCTGCGGGGGCGGGGCGCCCTGGGCGGGCGGTTCGCGCACGTCGTCGCCTGGTACCTGTGGGCCGGGGCCGCGCTGATCACGGGCGGGACGCTGGGCGGGCTCATGGCGTCCGGGCGCGTGCCCGCCGGCTGGCACGAGCGCCTGCACGCCGCGCACGCGCAGGTCAACCTGCTGGGCTGGGTCGGGCTCGCCGTGCTCGGCACGCTGTTCACGCTGTGGCCGACCGTGCTGCGCACCCGGATGGTGGACGGGGTGGGGCAGATCGCGCGCTGGTCGCTGCGCGCCGCCGTGCCGGGGCTCGCGCTCGCGGTCGGCGGGCTCCTCGCAGACCTGCGGTGGGTCGTTGTCGCAGGTCTCCTGGTGTATGCGGGTGCCGCTGGTCTGGCTCTCGTCCCCTTCGTCCAGACGCTGCGGCAGCGGCGCCCGCATACACCCGCGTCCTGGATGCTCGCCGCCGGGACGTCCTGGTTCGCCGTCGCGCTGATCGCGGACGCGGCGCGGCAGAGTCTCTCCGGGCTGCTCCCGCTGGTACTGGTCGGGTTCGTCGGGCAGACGCTTCTGGGCGCCCTGACGTTCTTGCTGCCCGTCGTCCTCGGCGGGGGACCGGGGGCGTTGAAGGCCAACTCGGCGGTGATCGAGCGGGTCTGGGCGGCGCGCGTCGTGGCGATCAACGCCGCCGTGCCGCTGCTCGTCCTCCCGGTCCCGGAATGGGCGGACCGCGCCGGATGGATCGTCGTCCTCGCCGCGCTGGCCGCGTTCGTCCTGCTGGCGGTCGCGACGATCCTCCGCACGCACCGGCCGTCCCCGGTCGTCGCGGGCGTCACCGCCGGCGTCCTCCTCACCGCCCTGGCCGTCGGGCTGACGGCGGGCGGCGACTCGTCCTCGTCCTCCCAGACGGTGGCCGCGTCGGGGACGCGGGTGGTGGAGGTGAGCCTGGTCAACATGCGCATCTCCCCGGAGACGATCGAGGCGGCGCCGGGGACGCGGCTGGTGTTGCGGGTGACCAACAAGGACGCGATGCAGCATGATCTGCGGCTGGAGTCGGGGCAGGCGACGCCGATGCTGGGCAAGGGGGAGTCGGCGACGCTGACGGTGCCGTCGGTGACCGGCACCATCGACGGGTGGTGCACCGTGCCGGGTCACCGCGCGGCCGGCATGACCATGCAGATCAAGACCACCGCGTCGGATGCGCACGCGGCCCACGCCCCCACCACCGCCCCCTCCACCGCCCCGTCCGCGGCCCCCTCCACGATGGGGCATGAGGCGATGGGCACCGGCCAACTGGACATGGCGGCCGATCCCTCGCCCGGCTGGAAGCCGTTCGATGCTGCGCTCAAGCCCGCGCCCGGCGGTAAGGAGCACCGGCTGGAGTTGCACGCCACCGACCGGGTGCTGGAGGTCGCGCCCGGGGTGCGGCAGACGATGTGGACGTTCGGCGGCAGCGTGCCCGGGCCGGTGCTGCGCGGCCGGGTGGGGGATGTGTTCACCATCACGCTGGTCAATGACACCGCGATGGGGC
>NZ_JBIQHY010000159.1:0-13184 GCF_044508335.1 Actinomadura sp. | reverse complement strand
CCCGTTCGTCGACCACGACATGCGCCACGGCGAATCCGGCGCACACGGAATCCTGCATGTCACCGGGTGATGCCATCATCCAGCCGTGAAGATCGAAACCTTGGTGAAGCGGCTGGCCGGCCCAGGGCACCGCGCCGCGAGCGATGCCCTGGTGGCCCTCGGCGCCCGGGCCGTGCGTCCCGTCCTGGATGTCCTCTGCGACGAGGACTCCCCGGTCGACTGGGCCACCAGCGCCACCGTGCTGCGCCGCATCGGACGCCCCGCCCTGGACCCGCTGATCGAGGCCATGGCCACGGCTCCGACCGCCGAGGTGGCGCGCCGCTGCGGCTGGGCTCACAGCGGCCTTGAAATAGACGACATCTCAGCTTTCGTCCCCGGCCTGCGGCATCCCAGCCCGCGGGTCCGCGCGAACAGCGCCTACACGCTCCAGCTGAAAGGCGAAACGGCCCTCCCGCACGCTCCAGACCTGATCGCCCTCCTGAACGACCCGGACCCAGACGTCAGGCAGCGCGCCATCTGGGCCCTCCCGGAGCTCGGCCCCGGAGTGGTGCCGCTCCTCCGTGACATCCGCCGCTCCTCCACGGCGGGACGCCTGCGCCGGCCCGCGCTCACGGCGCTCGCCGAGGTCGCCGGCCCGGCCGGGCTGGACGACCGCGACCTGGCCGCCGTCCGCCGCCTGATCCGCGTCAAGCAGGCGGCCGAGGTCCCCGAGCCGATGCACTTGTGCGGCACCTGGTTCGCCGTCCCGACCGGGGACCAGAAGGCCGTCCTGGAGGCGTTCGACCTCACCGACCCCGAACCCGTCACAATGCGGCTCGGCGCGTCCGCCTGGAACGGCGACCACCACGGCTGGGACTCCGCCCACCACGCCTGCCGCCGCCTGTACGTGTCCCCGTGCCTGGACGGCTGGACACTCGTCTTCGGCAACCCCTTCCACTCCGCCGAGAGCTTCGAGCAGGACCAGTTCATGGACCACTGGCGCACCCTGAGCACCCGCTTCGGCGAGGCGCACTGGTACGGCGCGAGCTGCGGCGACGACTGGACGGCCTGGTGCGTCGCGGAGAAGGGCGAGATCGTCCGCTACTACGACATCTACGAAGAGGACGATCAGATCGGCGGGCCCCACCCCGCCGAGGAGGGCTACGTCCTCCCGCACATCGACCCGTTCCCTGACGACGCCTTCGACGGCATCGACATCGGCGACAGCGAGGCGTTCGGAGCCCGCTACAACCGGCTGAAGGCCGAACTGGGCATCCCCGACCCGTGCCACGCCACGACTTTCGCCGCCCGCGCCTCGGTGGACCCGTCCTCCCTGGGCCGCCAGACGGAAGTCCGGGGCCACGGCGTCCTCGCCCTCACCGCCTGCGGCCGCGAGCACGGCCACCCCCGCGGCGCCCTGGAGATCTAGCCCCACAAAAGTCGCAGCCACCCGGCAAACCCGACGTGGCGCCCCACCCCTTCCGACCAGGGAAAACGGTCCGTCCTGACTAGGTCGTCAAATAGCCTGCACTCAGGCGCCTTTAACGCTATGCGAGGACTTGATTACTGTTAGTTTGGCCACCATGCCGTCAACCGATCACGAGCTGCCGCTGGAGATGGTCCGCAACCAGCCGCAGCTCGCCCCCGAGATATTGCGGACCGTCTTCGGGCTGGACATGCCGCACAGCTATGGCAAGGCGACGGTGACCTCGGAGTCCTTCGCGGGCCTTAACCCGGCCGAGCTGCGCTGCGACGCCACCGTCCTCCTGGACGACCCCAAGAAGCCCAGCCACGGCATCATCGTGGAGTCCCAGCTCAAGTTCGATGAGGAGAAGCACTTCAGCTGGCCCGCCTACGTGGCGCTGTTCCGGCTCCGCCACTGGTGCGGAGCGACCCTGCTGGTCTTCTGCCGCAATGAGGCGGGCGCTCGGCGCTGCGCCGAACCGATCGACATGGGCCACCCCGAATGGGTGCTCAGGCCGTTGACCTTCCACCCCGGGATGCTGCCTCCCGTCACCGACCCCGCCCAGGCCCGCCGACTGCCTGAACTCGCCGTGCTCAGCGCCCCCGCCCACGCCGACGGACCACACGCCGAAGCGGTCTTGACCAGCGTGGCAGCCGCCATCGACCGCCTCTCCGGGGACACCGGCGAGCTATACCATGACTATCTGAGGGCCCGATTCTCCGACACCGCCCGCAAGCTCCTGGAGGAGACAGTGAAGATCGCCGACTACGAGTGGGAATCGGACTTCGCCAAGAACCACATCGCCAGGGGCAAGGTTCAGGGGGAGGCCAAGTCGGTTCTGCTGGTTTTGAAGGCCCGTGGGATCGCCGTTCCCAACGAGGTTCGTGAGCGTGTTGAGAACTGCACGGACACCGACCAGCTCGAGCGCTGGGTCCAGCGAGCCGCCGTCATCGACAAGGCCGAAGATCTTCTGAGCTGACGGCTTCTCCGGTCCCGCCCATGGCGCAGGTAGGCGAGAGACTTACTGTGTACGGGTGCGATGGGCGGGAGGACGATCGATGATCCCTGGCGGCGACGCCGACGAGTCGGCCGAGCAGCCGCGCATTCCGCTGAGCCGGCGGCGGGTGCTCCGGGCCGCCGTGGGGCTCGCCGACCGGGAGGGCCTCGACGCGCTGACCATGCGCCGGCTTGCGCAGGAGGTCGGGGTCGAGGCGATGTCGCTGTACCATCACGTCGCCAACAAGGACGCCGTCTTCGACGGGGTCGTCGAGGTCGTCCTCGGGGAGATCGCGGCGGCGGTGGAGAAGGTCGATGCCCCGGCCCCGGAAGAGGACTGGCGGGCGGCGCTGCGGGCACGGATCCTCGCCGCCCGGGAGGTCCTCCTGCGCCACCCGTGGGCGCCGCAGGTACTCGAGTCCCGCAGCACCACCAGCCCGTTGGTCATCGCCTATTACGACCGCGTCGTCGGCATCCTGCGGGCGGGCGGGTTCTCGTTCGACCTGGCCCACCGGGCGCTGCACGTCCTGGGCAGCCGCGCTCTCGGGTTCACCCAGGAGTTGTTCCGGCCGGACGCCTCCGGGATCTCGACCGCCGAGGCCGCCGCGATGATGGAGCAGATGGGCGACCATTTCCCGAACATCGTCGGGATGCTGGAGGTCGCCGTCCACGATGACCCCGACGGCACGCTCGGCTTCTGCGACGACCAGTTCGAGTTCGAGTTCGCGCTCGACCTGATCCTGGAAGGGCTGGAGCGGCGCCGCGCCGCCGGTTCCTGAGCCCGCCGGTCCCCTTCGCGTTCTTCTCCGCCGCCGCCCTTGACCGCCTTACGCCGTACGATTACCTTACGACGTATGACAACCTTACGGCGTACGACGGACATCGAGAGGGCGGCGACCATGAGGGCTTGGACCTGGGACCGCTACGGCCCGCCCGACGTCATGACCCTCAAGGACGTCCCCGAACCCGGCATCGCCCGGAACGAGGTGCTCGTGAGGGTGCGGGCGGCGTCCGTCAACCCCTACGACTGGCGCCACGTGCGGGCCGACCCGGCGCTGGCGAGGCTCGCGAACGGCCTGCGCCGCCCGAAGCGCGGCCTGATCCTCGGCGCCGATCTCGCCGGCGTCGTCGAGCGGGTCGGCGACGGCGTGACTGGCTTCCAGCCGGGGGACGAGGTCTTCGGGGAGGTCCGGCTCGGTTCGTTCGCCGAGGCCGTCGCCGTCCCGCAGGACAGGTTGGCCGCCAAGCCCGCCAACCTCACGTTCGAACAGGCGGCCTCGGTGTCGATGGCCGCGCACACCGCGCTGCAAGGGCTGCGGGATGAGGGACGGATCTCCGCCGGGCAGCGCGTCCTCATCAACGGGGCGTCGGGCGGGATCGGGACGTTCGCCGTCCAGCTGGCCAAGGCGCTCGGGGCCGAGGTCACCGGCGTGTGCAGCACCCGCAACGTCGAACTCGTCGCCTCCCTGGGCGCGGACGACGTCATCGACTACACCCGCGAGGACTTCACCGAACGGACTGGGCGATACGACCTGCTCATGGACATCGTGGGCAACCGGTCGCTGGCGCGGCTCCGCCGTCCCCTGACACCGCATGGAACGCTCGTGCTCGTCGGCGGCATCGCCGCGGCCCGCGGCCGGCTCCTCGGCCCCGCCGCGCAGCAACTCCGCGGCGCCCTGACCTCCCCGTTCGTCAGCCAGCGAATCGCCGGCGTCAGCTGGAAGCCCAACTCCGCGGACCTCCAATACCTGGCGGAACTCATGGAGAAGGAACAGGTCACGCCCGTCATCGACCGGACGTTCCCGTTCACCGACATCCCCGAAGCACTGCGCTACATCGAGCCCGGCCACGCCCGGGGCAAGGTCGCCGTCACCTTCTGACGGCCTGCTCCGCGTATGCGGCGGGTAGATCTTTCCTTTTCCCTGGTCAGTGGTCGTTTTGTTCGTTTCGTCCGGGCTTCTTGGGCTATGGGGGGTCCGAGGCAGAGAGACGTCAACAAGGAAGCGAAGTGGTGACCGTGACGGGGACGGACACCGGAGACAACGGCAGCGCCAAACCCACGGAACTCCCGGTCGAGCAGCTCAAGGACGCCGTCCGGGGGCTCGGCCAGGCGCTCATGGTGAAGACGCTGGAGAAGGCCAGCGGCCGCGTGGACGGCCTGACCCAGCGGCTGAACGACGCCGCGGACGCCGGTGGAGGGACCGGCGCGAAGATGGCGGCCACGGGGGCGAAGAAGATCGCTCAAGGCGACTCGCCGCTCAAGGCCGGCGTCGGCGCGGGCATGACCGGCGTGAAGGAGAAGGTGAAGAAGGCCGTGGGCGGCGGCGGTGACGGCAAGAGCAAGGGCGCCGACAACGCCAAGGTGGTCAACATCGTCGAGGAGTTCGATGTCGGCCTGCCCCGGCGCGTCGCCTACGACCAGTGGACGCAGTTCGCGGACTTCCCGAGCTTCACCAAGAAGGTCGAGAGCGTCGAGCAGGAGTCCGACGAGAAGATCAATTGGCGGGCGCAGATCTTCCTGTCCCACCGCAGCTGGGAGTCGACGATCACCGAGCAGGTCCCGGACGAGCGGATCGTCTGGAAGTCCAAGGGCGCCAAGGGCTTCGTCGACGGGGCCGTGACCTTCCACGAACTCGCCCCCACCATGACGCGCGTCCTGCTCGTGGCCGAATACCACCCGGACGGCTTCTTCGAGAAGACCGCGAACCTGTGGCGCGCCCAGGGACGCCGCCTCCGACTCGACTTCAAGAACATCAAGCGGCACATGATGACCCGGACGCTCCTGAACCAGGAGGAGACCGAGGGCTGGCGCGGTGAGATCCGCGACGGGGAGGTCGTCAAGACGCACGAGGACGCCCTCAAGGAAGAGTCACAGGACCAGCCACAGGAAGAGGCGGAGGACGAGTCGAAGGACCAGCCCCAGGACGAGTCACATGACCAGTCCCAGGATGAGTCAAAGGACCGTGAACCGGCGAGCGCCGAAGCCTGACCCGGCGTCGCGGCGACGTTTTCGCCCGCCCTGCTCGGGGAGCGAGACGATTGCACAGTGACGCCCGACCAGAGGTGCGGGGGTACCGATGGGCAGTGAGGGGCCGGACGTCCACCTGGACGTCCCGCAGCTCAAGGTGGACGAGATCACGCTGGAGGTCGAGGACCTGCGGGCGCGGGTCTCGCTGTCCGCGGAGGTCCTCGACCTGCTGCGGCTGAACGTGGGCGCGGACGTCGTCCTCGGCAAGGTCGAGCTGGGGATCAAGGGGGTCGAGGCTCAGGCGCTCCTCGACGTCCGACTGGACAACGTGGTCGTGATCGTCGACCGGGTGCTCACCACGCTAGACCGCAACCCGGAGATCCTCCAGCACATCGGACGCGGCGTGGAGTCGGCGGTCCGCGACGTCGGCGCCGGAACGGGAACCGCGGTGGACCAGGTGGGCCGAGGCGCGCGCGGC
This sequence comes from Actinomadura sp., assembly GCF_044508335.1. NCBI lineage: Bacteria > Bacillati > Actinomycetota > Actinomycetes > Streptosporangiales > Thermomonosporaceae > Actinomadura > Actinomadura sp. Next base: position 7,298 of record NZ_JBIQHY010000159.1, on the reverse strand, counting down.
GCCGTCGAGGACGTGGGCCGCGGCGCTGGCGGAGCCGTCGACAGCGTAGGCGAGGGCGCCGGAAGCGCCGTCCGCGACGTGGGCTCAGGAGCCGGGGGCGCGGTGAAGGACGTCGGCTCGGGTGCCGGCGGCGCGGTGAAGGACGTGGGCTCCGGGGCTGGAGGCGCGGTCGAGGACGTCGGCTCAGGCGCCGGCGCGGCAGCCGAAGACCTGGGCAAGGAAGCCGGAGACACGGTCGCCGCCACCACCGGAGGCGCCACGGACGACAAGACCGCCGAACCCCCCGAAGACGCCAAGCCGGACAAGGACTCCGAGCAGCCCAAGGATGCGGACCAGCCGAAGCACACCGACGACGAGGACGCCGAGAAGCCCGAGAAGCCCAGGCCAACCGAGGGCGCTGGCGGCGAGGAGGCGGGAGAGACCGAGAGCACCGGCGGCGAGGAGGCCAGGAAGGACGAGAGCCCCGGGCCAACCGAGGGCGCCGGTGGCGAGGAGGCCGGAAAGTCCGAGAGCCCGGCGGAGGAGACCAAGGACACCGGCGACGAGGACGAGCAGAACGCCTCTGACACAGAGCAAACGGAGGTCACGGCTCCTCGGGACGCGTTCCGCGAGGCCGAGGAGTCCGTGCGGGACCTGGGAAAGGCGCTCCTCCGCGTGCTCTCGAACTACGCCGGGTCGTCCAAATGAGTCGCGACGAGCGGTCCGGAACCGAACAGCCGATAGAGATCCGCTTCTCGGCGAAGGTGAAAGCCGACGAACTCCGCTTCAACACCGCTCCCGAAAACCGGGTGGTGTTCACCGGTGACGCCGCTGTGGAGTCCACGTCCGGCAGCACCCGGACCAACCTGCCGGACGAGGTCGAAGAGCACGTCACCTACCGCGACGTCGAAATCCACTACGCGATCGAGGCGAAGCTGCCCCGGATAGACGGCTTCAGCGGCGACCCGGCACGTTGACCACCCGTTCACGCCCAGCCGCCAATACAACCAGCGGCTCGGCGCTAAATGAGTTCGACCCTGTTGCTTTTCTCAAGACGCGCCTCAATGGGGCGCTTGAGAGTCAACTGTCGTTGGCGGTCGCGAACGTCAAACGTCTGCGGCGGGTTCACCATGACAAGACTCTCGCAGAGCTTATCGCTTACATGGACAAATTCTCCTTCGGCGCTGCTGTAATCGCTGGAGCGACTCAAGGTGCAGCAGCGGCCGGGGCGAATACGGCGATGCAAGCCGCCGTGGTCGACTTGCCCGCCTCCTTCGAAGCCTCGGTGCTGTACGCGCTGTCAGTGGCCGGAATACAGGGGCTTGATCCTGAAGATATCGAGCGACGCACACTTCTGATGCTAGTCGCTCTTGTAGAAGACTTTTTTGGAACTGTGACCATGGAACCACGGATCGGTCGCACGGCCCCACCATGGGCAAAGAAGGTTGTACAGACGATCCGGATGTCGATGATCAGCAAGGTGAACAACATCCTCGACCCGCGATTTGTAACGAAGCGGGGGACGAAGCAAGGTGCGCTCGTCCTCGGCACGCTGGTCCCTGCCTCATCGGAGTCGCTGTCGGTGGAGTTGGGAAAAGTGCGTTCGGCTGGTGTGTGATCAAGTTGACTCGGATGGTCCTCAGTCCGCCTCCCGGGTCATGGAACGATCTCACTGAAGCAAGCGGTGCCGCGTCGAGGTGATGGTGATCGACCGGCCCGCCGCTGACGGGCAGGACCGGGTGGGGCGTTGGCCCGCCGGCCGGCCGCGTGAATCTATGACAATAGGCCAGTTTCCCGGTGGTTCCCCGGTGCGGCGTCTGGCGAGCCGGTTGTGACAAGTTCGGACGTGATGAGACCCGTGACGAACCGCCAACCCTTGGACGCGGCTGACCGCTCGCATGCAGCACTATGGTGCCGGGCCCTTCCGCTGGAGAAGAGGAAGGGCCCGGCTCGGATGGTTACTCGTCCAGGTAGAGCAGTGCGGTGATGGTTTTCTTGCAGATGTCGCAGTGCATGGGGGCTTCCTCGGAGGCCAGGTCGCATTCGACCGTGGTGACACGGTCGATGGCGCCGGTTGCTTCCTCGGCTGCCCATGCTCGTTCCCAGCGGTCCGTGTTTGCGATGAGGTCATCGACGTAGCGCGCGGTCATCTCGTAGAACGCGCGGACGCCGTGCTCCTTCATGTAGCGCCAGTTGAACTGGAGAGACAGCAGGGCGATGGGGAAGGGATGCTCGACGAGGCCCTTGGCCCAGCGTTCGGAGACATCGTCGATGTCCAGACGGGCGACACGCTCGTGCAACATCTGCCAGGTTCCGTTCCGGTCGTACTCGATGAGCACGTCGTCGAGGAGTTTGCGGGCGTCGGCTAGATTGGCGGTCTTCCTCTGGAAGAGGACGGATATGTCCCGTCCGAGTTGGGCGTTGGTGCCCTTACGGGCCTGGTCGATGGCCTGCTTGAGTTGCACCGCGTAGGCCGATTCCCATGACAGGCACTCCCCGAAGGCTGACCAGGGGTCAGGGAACCCCCTCTGTTCGATCGCGGCGAAGATGCGATCCCCTTGCACACCCATCCATCGCTCCAATCGTGGAGTTACCTCGGCGGCGCGCACCTCCCGGTGAGATACGCGGCAAGCTCGGCGGGTGAGACTTGGGCCTGCTCTCCGGAATCCATGTCCCGCACCGTGACCACCCCCGCCTCCTTGTCGGAGGCCCCATAGATCAGCGCGAACCGCGCCTTGCGGTCAGCGGCCCATTTCAGTTGCTTGGCGAGTTTGCGGCTGGCGCCCAGGTACACCTCCGTACGCAGGCCGGCGTCGCGGAGTCGTGCGGCGAAACCCATGACCTCAGGTGCGGTGTCCTCGGCGATCACCGTTGCCGCGACGTCGATCCGGTGCGCGTCGCCCTCGTCGTCGCCGAGCAGGCCGATGATCCGTTCGACACCGAGAGAGCCGCCGCAGGCCGGCACGTCCGGGCCCCCGAGTGCGGAGATCAGCCGGTCGTAGCGGCCGCCGCTGGCGATCGAGCCCGGCATGCCTTCGGCGACCACCTCGAAGATCACACCGGTGTAGTAGTCCAAGCCCCTGACCAGACTCGGAGTGAACGAGATCCGGTCATCGCCCACCTTCGGGGACGCCAATCGCAATAGGCGGCCGATCTCCTCCAGACCCGCACGTCCGGCCTCGCTGTCCTTCAGCGTTGTCTGCATGCGCTCTACGGCATCGGCGGCCGTCAGGTCACCCACTAGCGCATTGGCGATGTCAGGTGCCAGCGACCGGGAGTCGACCAACTCGGCCGCGACCTTGTCGGGTGAGAGCTTGTCGAGCTTGTCCAAGGTTATGAGCACGCCGCCGCCGAGCTCGGCGGGAACGCCATAAACCTCCAGCAGACCCGACAGTGCCTGCCGCGAGTTCACCAGCACCCGGTAGTCGCGCACGCCGACGGCGTCAAGCGCGTCGGTGAGCGCGCACACCACTTCGGCGTCGGCCAGCGGCGACGCCGAACCGACCACGTCCACATCACATTGTGCGAACTCGCGGAACCGTCCCTTGCCTGGACGGTCGGCCCGCCACACCAGCCCCATCGCATAGCGCTTGTACGGTGTCGGTAGCTGTGAGCCGTAGCTCGCGACGACCCGGGCCAACGGGACTGTCATGTCGTAGCGGAGGGCGAGGTCCGCTTCGCCGGTGGCCTCGTGCTCCCCGCGGCGCAGGATCTTGAAGATCAGCTTGTCGCCCTCGTCACCGTATTTGCCGGTCAGGGTCTCCAGGCGCTCGAACGCCGGCGTCTGCAGGGGCTCGAACCCGTACCGCTCGAACACCTCGCGGATTTGCGCGAAGACGTGCTCGCGGGTGCGCAGCGCACCGGCGAGGAAGTCGCGGGTGCCCGAAGGGGGGTCGAACTGCTGTGACGCCATGGGAACTCCTGACCAACGTAACCGGGTAACGAGACAAGGCAAGTCATGGGAACAGGTCCACATCCGGACGCCATGCGAGCCGGGGAACCAACGCCTTCCGATCGTATCGACGGCACTGCGTCCGGGCCTTGCAACCGCACATCAGCGCGTCCACCCGTACCCCATCGGGGACACCGATGAGTGGCGGCACTGGAAAACCTGCCCCGGCTGGGTGATCGGGGCAGGGCGCCGGTTGTTGTGCGTCAGACGGGATTGGCTAGAGCGTCCAGCCAGATCGTTTGCTTGTCGGGTGTGACGGTGATGCCGGAGCGGGTGATGTCGGGGCGTCCTCACTTGAGCCATTGCAGGTAGGCGGCTTCGGTCTCGTAGTCGACTGAGGCCCACGAGCCATGGTGGGATTCGCGGTCCAGGACCCACAGGATCGCTCCGGTGGCGTCGGAGTAGAACCTTGAGACCACGCCCGGCACAGGACGGCCACGGCAGGGTCGACGCTCGGCGGGCCGTAGGGGAGTGAGCGGGGGTCCAGGCCCGTGCGGCTTACTCGACGTCCCTCTGGACGGCTTGCACCCATGATCGGGCCGACCCGTGGGCGAGGCGCTGAGCACGCATCACCATGTAGTCGGCCGATCCGGCGAATGTGCCCACGGCCGTCCCATCGTTGAGGACGTCCAGGCGCAGAACGGCGTCACACCCGAACCCGGCAGAGAACAGGGTCGCGATACGTCCGCCCGGCCGGGCCAACGCAGCTGGGCAGCCAGATCGATGACTACCTCGTGAGACGAAGGGATTACGAAATCCTTCTCCGGCGCGATGGCGGTGCGGGGAGCACACGCGTGCGCGCGGTGCCGGCGGGGCCGGACCCGGCGGGCGACGCCGGCCGTCCTCAGCGGCGTGATGCCCCGGTCAGGTGGCGTGCATAGGCTGCGGATAAGGGTTGCAGGGGAAGGACGGCGATCGGCGGGCATCGGAGGTCATTGCTCATGAAGTACGTCGTCTTCTACGAGTCGGCCGAGGATGTCGCGGCCAAGGCGCCCGCGTTCTTCGCCGAGCACGTCGCGCACTACGAAACGTACGTCGCGGACGGCAGCCTGCTGATGATCGGCACCTTTGCCGACCCGCAGGCGGACGGTTCGATGGCCGTCTTCACGACCCAGGAAGCGGCGGAGGAGTTCATCCGCCGCGATCCGTTCGTCCGCCACGGTGTCGTGTCCAGCTGGACGATCAAGGAATGGGACGAGGTCCTGGACCGCGGGCAGGCCTAGTGCGAGCTCGTCGCCGTTGCTCTGGTGCGGTCAGGGGCGGTTCAGCGCGCGGACGATGAGCTGGCCGATGACGAGGTAGAGCAGCGCCGCGAACCCGTAGTTCAAGACGACCCCGAGTGTGGCGTCGTCGGGGGTGAAGACGTCGCCCAGGCCGAGCACAAGGGCCTTGGCCACGTTGTAGATGCCGTGGACGAAGCCGTTGCCCTGGTTCGCGCCGAAGATCACGAAGACGATGTGCAGCAGGAAGATCGACACGATGATGCCGGTGACCACGTGAACCACGTTGGCCACGGTCCTGGCACCGTCACGGCGACGCTGGGCGCCGGGATGACGCTGATACGGGGTCTGCTCCGCCATACGGCGGAGGATTATGGGGCTCTTGATGGTAAGGAGGAGGATTGTGGGGGCTATGGCCGTATGGGGGAGGATGTGCCATGGCTCCGCACTGTAGGGCTACGCGTACTGATTGCTACAGCCCCCGTGGTTCATTATTTTCGTCGGCCGACCGTGGTTTTGGTAGACCAAAGCGATGTTCGAGGCCGGTCGTACCGCCCTGATCGACACATGCCCGTCCATGAGACGGCCGGGATGCTGCGGCTCGGAGGACGGGGTTCGTTGCTCGGCGAGGCGGGCCGGTGGTCGGGTGTGGCCATCCCGGGCCCGACGCCCCTACCTTGGACGATCACGATGATCATTGGACGTGGCGGCCGGGAGGGGACGTTGCAGGAGCCCACGGTTTCACCCGGGAAGACCGGCGCGAAGGAGCGGGGTCCGCTGCGGAAGGTCGCCGTGTTGGCGGGGGGCTTCGTCGTCTCCTACGCGTTGGTGCTCACCATCATCAGCGACACCTTCTTCTGGTTCGCGATCCCGGGGATGCTGGGCCTTGCCACCGTCGTGGCCCTGGTCGTGCATGCCGTGATGAGCAGGTCGCCCGGGAACGACGACATGAAGGTTCAGGCGAAGCGTTTCGCCATGATCGCGCTGGTCGCCGTGGTGATGGTGGCTGTGCCGCTGGTCGTGGACGTTCGCTACCTCTATCCGTTCGTGGGCGTAGGGATCATGACCTTCGTCCTGGGAGGAAGAGTCTGGATCGAGCAGAAGCGCAGAGCCTGAGGCCGGCGAACCGGGCGTCACCGATCTCGCGGAGCGCGGACTTGGTGTCGCCCTTCGACAGATGAGCGGACGCCCGCCGCTTGGCCTGCTGCGTCCGCAAGTAGGCGACCTCCGTGCGCACCACCGGATCTGGGACGCGACCCGCCGCCTCGTCCCCCGGCACCCACGTTCACGTGCACGGGGACGGTCACGGTGTGCTCCTTGAGCGCGGGAAGCTCCACCCAGGTGGGCTCCAGCGTCGCCACCTCGGCCAGTCCCAGCGCGGGAATCGCCGGGATCTCGAAGACCACCAGCAGCTTGCGCCGCTCGCTGGCGTAGAAGCCGTCGAGCCCGGCCCGCACGCCGTTCGGTCCGGCCGACGAGGCAGCTGGACGGCCCTGACCTGCCCGGACGGCCGGATCAGCACGGACGTGGCCTGGGCCCCAAGGTCCAGCAGGTTGTCGACCTCGCCGATGATGAGCTGGGCGGCGGTGTCGGGCTCGAAGCATGAAGACCAACCGGCGACGGTTGGAATCCCCCGCCTTTAGGCCGGGGAGGAAGTCAATGGCGCAGCCTCCGGATCAGGCGGCGGGTTCGGTGCACCAGGCCCGGCCCCAGCACGTAACCCGCCATGGCTCCGAACAGGAGGCAGACCGCTCCGAAGAGGAGGAACAGCCGTGCGAGTTGGGTGAAGCCGGCTCCCATCACGGACGGGCTCCGACCGCTCGGGCGATCGTGGCGGCTGCGGTGGTCGGGGCCTCGGCCGCGCTGATCGCGGCGCCGGTGCCGGCCCAGGTGAACACCCAGGCACCGCCGATGTAGTCCGTGCCGATCTCGGTGAATCTGCCGGGTGACTCGATGTCAATGGTGGTCATCTTCGTGCTACCTCGCGTCGGGGGCATGGCTGGACTGCTGGTGCGGGCGTACTCCTCGGGCCGTCTGGGGGCCGGTGCTCTGGTCGTGACGGCGGGCTCGGAGCCGCTACGGGTGCATGCGCGACCACACCCACTTGCCGCCGGCCGGGTCGGCGGTGACACCGCACTTGGCGGACA
>NZ_JBIQHY010000040.1:42704-54335 GCF_044508335.1 Actinomadura sp. | reverse complement strand
CATGTCACAGAAGACTAGTTCGTCCCCATGTCTCCCCTGAGTCTGACAGAGAGGGTGGAGCGGGGCTGTCGTCTGCGGGCCTTCCACTCCGTGTCTGCGGTGGGATGATCGCCACTGTGGGTGTCCTGCAGTGGATCGTTCAACCCCTAGCGATGATCGTCGTCCTCGCCCTCTACCGGCTCTATTACCGCGATCATGGATGGGCTGGATGGATCATGATCGCGGTCTACGTCCTGGTCCTCTTCGGTTTTGTCGTGGGTTCTCTCGGGTCGCTTCTCGCGGGGGAGTATTTGTTCTTCTATCCCCTGCTCGTGGCGACCGTACTGTGGGCGTTCGTGGTCTGGAAGGTCCTGGGAGGTCTCAGGAAGTAGCTCGCGGCTCACAAGCGCATGAGGACGGCGTAATGGGGGTGTCCGTAGGCGGGGTTCCCGTGGCCCGGAACTCAGGTGATGGTCGACAGCGGGTGGTGGCGAGCGTAGTTTTCGCGCATGGCGTCCGTTACGCCGCAGCGCGTCGCCTTTGAGGCTGCCCGTGTTCTGGTGACGATCGCCGGGACCGAGCTGTGCTGGTGGGTCTTCGGCGAGGTCAGCCGATGTCTGGGGACGCCCTGGGAGACGCGGCTGATGGAGACTCGGCTGCGCCTGCTGCGCGAGGATGCCTACTACCGCGAAGCCGGGTGCTGGCGCGTTCTGCTGGAGGAGGAGATCAAAGAACATCCCGATGTCTCTGACTGCCTGTACCGGATCGTCAGGAGCGCCGCCCCGTTGCTGGACTGAGGCGCGTCAGGTACGGGTGCGGCCTACGTAAATGTTGCGGGCCTTGTAGTAGGTGTTGGCGGTGGGGCCTGGGCTGCCGGATGAGCCTTCCATTTGCAGGTTGATGATGAGCCACATCGGGTGGCCGACGAAGTCGGCTCCGCGGTGGCGGCAGGGTGGACGCCGCGGCCGCCCCCGCCGTCACGCCGATGGCCGCCGAGACCGGTCAGGGCCCCGCCGGCACGGGAGCAGAGGCGTGCTCGCGCTGCCAGAGGGACCGGTAGAGCCCCGGGCGGGAGACCAGGTCCGCGTGGGTGCCGCGGTCGGCGACGCGGCCCCCGTCCAGGACGATGATCTCGTCGACGGCGTCCAGGCCGGTGAGGCGGTGGGTGACGAGGAGGGTCGTCCGGCCCTCGGTGGCGCGGAGCAGGTCGGCGGTGAGCTCGTCGGCCGTCGCGACGTCGAGGTGCTCGGCGGGCTCGTCCAGGAGAAGGATCGGGAAGTCGGCCAGCAGGGCGCGGGCCAGGGCGATGCGCTGGCGCTGGCCCCCGGAGACCTGGGCGCCGTGCTCGCCGACGTAGGTGTCGAGCCCCTGCGGCAGCGAGTCGACCCAGTTGAGGACGCGGGCGCGGCGCAGGGCGTCGCGGATCTCGTCGTCGGTCGCGGCCGGGCGCGCCAGCCGGATGTTCGCGCCGATCGTGGAGTCGAACAGGTGCGCGTCCTGCGCGCACAGGCCGATGACCTTGCGGACGTCGTCCCCGGCCAGAGCGCCCAGATCGACCCCGTTCAGGGTCACCTCCCCGGACGCGGGGTCCAGGAAGCGCAGCAGCACAGAGGTCAACGTCGTCTTGCCCGACCCGGACGGGCCGACGATCGCGCAGCGGCGCCCCGGCACGAGCTCCAGGGAGACGCCGTCGAGCGCGTAGGGCGCGGTCGGCGTCCACCGGGCTCGCAGGTCCTCGACCTTGAGGGTGTACGGGGTGGCGGGCAGCGGCGCCGGGTCGGCCGGCTCCCGGACGGGCGCCGGCGCGTCCAGGACGGCGAAGATCCGCGCGGCCGAGCGCCGGACGCGCTGCAGGCACTGCGCGGCCGTCGGCAGCCCGGCGACCACCTCGAACGCGGCGAGCGGCAGCAGGACGATCACCGCGAGCAGCACCCCGTCGAGCGCGCCCGAGCGGACGGCCGGGACGCCCGCGGCGAGGGCGCCCCACACGGCCAGCCCGCCGGCGAGCGCGGAGATGGCAGCGCCGAGCCCGGCGGTGGCGGCGGAGCGGGCCGTGGCCCGGGTGAACTCGCGGTCGAGGCGGGCGGCCTCGGCGAGCTGGGCGGGTGCTGCGCCGTAGGCGATGAGTTCCGGTGCGCCCTGGAGAGTGTCGACGATGTGGGAGGCCAGCTCGCCGCGCAGGTCGGTCGTCCGGCGTTCGGCCCGCCGTGCCGTCACCGACGACAGCCACGGCGCGGCGACACCGGCGGCCAGCAGGGCGGCCAGCAGGATGACGCCCGCGGACGGGAGCAGCGCCCAGGCGACCCCGACCGACGCGCCGCCGACGACGGCGGCGACCGTGCACGGCAGCAGCACGCGCAGGAAGAGGTCCTGGACGGCGTCGACGTCCGCGACGAGCCGGTTCAGCAGGTCGCCGCCGCGGAACGCGGGGAGCCCGCCGGGCGCGAGCCGCTCCAGCCGCTCGTACACGCGTGCGCGCAGGTCGGCCAGGATGCGGAAGGTCGCGTCGTGCCCGGTGAGGCGCTCGACGTAGCGGAACACGCCGCGGCCGAGCCCGAACGCGCGGACGGCCACGATCGCGACCATCAGCGTCAGGACGGGCGGATGCTGCGCGGCCCGCGAGATCAGCCACGCGGAGGTCGCCATGAGCCCGACCCCGCTGCCGAGCGCCAGAACCCCGAACAGGACGGCCAGCAGCAGCCGTCCCCGGGCCGGGCGCGCGAACGTGATGAGCCGCAGGATCACGCCCCCCGCCGGGCGGGAGGTTTCACGTGAATCAATGAGAATCATGCCGGCACCGCCGCGGGATCGACTCGGATGATGCGGTCCGCCAGGGGCAGCAGCGTCGGGCGGTGCGCGACGAGGACGACCGTGCGGCCCGCCTTCAGCCGCTCGACGGCGTCGATGACCGCGGCCTCGCTCTCCATGTCCAGGTTCGAGGTCGGCTCGTCCAGGAACAGCAGCGGCGCGTCGCGGAGGAACGCGCGGGCCAGGGCGAGGCGCTGGCGCTGGCCCGCCGACAGGCCGGCGCCGCGGTCGCCGAGCGGGGTGTCGAAGCCCGCGGGCAGCGCCTCGATGAACGGGAGCGCGTTCGCGGCCTCGGCGGCGGCCCGCACCTCCGCCTGGGACGCCGAGGGGGAGCCGAGGCGGATGTTCTCGGCGACCGTCCCGGCGAAGAGGTACGGGCGCTGCGGCACCCAGGCGATCTGGGCGCGCCACGCGTCCGGCGAGAAGTCGGACAGGTCGTCCCAGTCGATCAGGACGCGCCCCGAGTCCGGCCGGACGAACCCGAGCAGCACCGACAGCACCGTCGACTTCCCGGCCCCGCTCGGCCCCATCAGCGCGACCGTCTCCCCGGGGTGGACGGTCATCGAGAAGCCGGCGAGCGCCGGCCCCCGGTCGTAGGCGACCGTCACCCCGTCCAGGCGGAGGGTCGCGCGGGAGAGGTCGGGGAGGTCCGAGCGCGTCCCGGTGACCGGCGGCGGCGTTTCGAGGACCTCGAAGATCCGGGACGCGGCGGTGAGGCCCTCGACGCTCGCGTGGTACTGCGCGCCGACCTGCCGCAGCGGCAGGTACGCCTCCGGCGCCAGGATCAGCACGAGCAGCGCGGTCTCCAGTCCCAGCCCGCCCTCGACCAGCCGCAGCCCGATCGACACCGCGACGAGCGCGACCGACAGGGTCGACAGCAGCTCCAGCACGAGGGCCGACAGGAACGCGATCCGCAGGGTCGACATGGTCGCGCGCCGGTGCCGGTCGGTGACCTCGCGGATCTTGTCCGCCTGCGCCCGCGCCCGGCCGAAGATCTTCAGCGTGGGCAGCCCGGCGACGACGTCCAGGAAGTGCGCGGCGAGGACGGACAGCGTCCGCCACTGCCGGTCCATCTTCCGCTGCGTGGTGAGCCCGACGAGGATCGCGAAGACCGGGATGAGCGGCAGCGTCGCCGCGATCGTCACGGCGGACAGCCAGTCGCCGAGCAGGATCCGGAACCCGACGGCCGCCGGGACGGTCACCGCGAGGACGAGCTGCGGCAGGTAGCGGGAGAAGTAGTCGTCCAGCGCGTCGATGCCGCGGGTGGCGAGGGTGGCGAGCTCGCCGCTGCGCTCGCCGGACAGCCAGCGCGGCCCGAGCGCCAGCGCGCGGGCGAGCAGCCGACCGCGCAGCTGGGACTTCACCGCGGCGGACGACCGGTGCGCGGCGACCTCCTGCAGCCAGGCGACCAGCGTCCGCGCGAGGACGACGGCCAGCAGCAGCACCAGGGGCGTGCGCAGGCCGGCGAGGGTGGCGCCGCCCAGGAACGCCCGCGTGAGCATGTCCGCCAGCAGCGTCGCCTGCGCGATGATCAGCCCGGCGGTGGCGGTGCCGAGCGCCACGGACGACAGCAGGAACACCCGCGTCGTCCGGGCGTACTTCAGCAGCCGGGGGTCGAGGGGTTTCACGGCACCGGCTCGGTCTGCTTCGGGGCGGCCGGGATGTGGGAGGTGCTGATCCGCTTCCGGAACACCCAGTACGTCCACCCCTGGTAGACCAGCACGATCGGGGTGAACACCGCCGCGACCCACGTCATGATCTTCAGCGTGTAGCCGCTGGATGCGGCGTTCTCGGTGGTCAGCCCGCCGGAGCCGAGCGTGGACGGCATGACGTCCGGGAACAGCGCGGTGAACAGGGTGGCGACGGCGAGCACGATGGCGGCGCCGGTGCCGGCGAACGCCCAGCCCTCGCGTCCGCGCCGGTTGGCGGCGGCGGTGAGCAGCAGCCCGGCGGCGGCCCCGCCGGCGGTCAGCCAGGTCACCGGCTTGCCGTGCTGCACCTGCGTGATCAGCAGGAAGGCGCCGCCCGCGGCGACGGCCGCGGCCACCGCGACGGTCGCGACGCGCCGCGCCTGGACGCGGACGTCGCCGGACGTCTTCAGCGCGAGGAACACCGCCCCGTGCAGGACGAACAGGATCGTCGTGGTGAGCCCGCCGAGCAGCGCGTACGGGTTGAGCAGGTCGCCGAGCGTCCCGGCGTACTCGTGCGAGGCGTCCAGCGGCACGCCGCGGACGATGTTCGCGAACGCGACGCCCCACAGGAACGCGGGCAGCAGGCTCCCCCAGAAGATCGCCCTGTCCCAGCGGGCGCGCCACCGCGGGTCGTCCTTCTTGCCGCGGTACTCGAACGCGACGCCGCGGACGATCAGCGCGAGGAGGATCGCCAGCAGCGGCAGGTAGAAGCCGCTGAACAGGGTGGCGTACCACTCGGGGAACGCGGCGAACGTCGCGGCCCCGGCGACGATGAACCAGACCTCGTTGCCGTCCCAGACGGGCCCGATGGTGTTGATGAGGACGCGCCGCTCGACGTCGTCGCGGCCGAGGACCGGCAGCAGCATCCCGACGCCGAAGTCGAATCCCTCCAGGAAGAAGTAGCTCGTCCACAGGAAGGCGATGACGATGAACCAGACGGTGGTGAGTTCCATGACCGGCCCCCTCAGTAGGCGAACGCGAGCGAGCGCTCGTCGGAGTCAGAGTCGGAGTCGGACGGCGGCGGGGGCAGCACCTCGTCCTCGGACGGCGGCCCGGCCTTGGCGTACTTGAGCATCAGCCCCGCCTCGATGACCATGAGGACGCCGTACAGCGCGGTCAGCGAGATGACGGAGATGAGCATCGACGCCGGCGACACCCCGGGCGAGACGCTCGCGGACGTCTTCAGCACCCCGAACACCGACCAGGGCTGCCGTCCCATCTCGGTGAAGATCCAGCCGGCGGAGTTGCCGATGAAGGGCAGCGCCAGCGACAGCACGCCGATCCGGTACACCCACGGGTTGGCCGGCAGCCGCCCGCGCCGCAGCAGCCAGAGCCCGGCGAGGGAGACGAGCGCGGTGAGGATCCCGACGCCGACCATGATGCGGAAGTTCCAGTAGGCGACCGGGATGTTCGGCCGGTAGTCGCCGGGCCCGTAGCGCGCCTCCTCGGCGGCCTGGACGTCGTTGATGCCCTTGACCTCGCCGTCGAAGGTGCCGGTGGCGAGGAACGACAGGACGCGCGGCACCTTGATCCCGAAGATCTCCTCGTCGCCGTCCAGCGTCCCGACGGTGAACAGCGAGAACGACGCGGGCTGCTCGGTCTCGTAGAGGGCCTCGGCGGCGGCCATCTTCATCGGCTGCTGGTCGGTCATGACCTTGCCCTGGACGTCGCCGGTGATGGCGACGCCGATGGAGGCGATCGCCGTGACGACGAGGGCCAGCTTCAGGGACGGGCGAAACACCTCGATGTTCTTGCGGCGGGCGAGGTGCCAGGCGCTGACGCCGGCCATGAACAGGCCGCCGGTGACGAACGCCGCCGTGATCGTGTGCGGGAACGCGACGAGCTGCGTCGAGTTGGTGAGGACGGCCCAGAAGTCGGTGAGGACGGCCCGGCCGGTCTCGTGGTCGACGCGGTAGCCGACGGGGTGCTGCATCCACGAGTTGGCGGCGAGGATGAAGTACGCCGACAGCAGCGTCCCGATGTGGACGAGCCAGATGCAGGCGTTGTGGAGCTTGGCGTTCAGCCGGTCCCAGCCGAAGATCCACAGGCCGAGGAAGGTCGACTCGACGAAGAACGCGAGCAGGCCCTCAATGGCGAGCGGCGCGCCGAAGATGTCACCGACGAACCGGGAGTAGTCACTCCAGTTCATCCCGAACTGGAACTCCTGCACGATGCCGGTGACGATCCCCATCGCGAAGTTGATCAGGAAGAGCTTGCCCCAGAACTTGGTGGCGCGCAGATACCGGGTCTTGCCCGTCCGCAGCCACGCCGTCTCCAGCCCGGCGACCAGCGCGGACAGTCCGATCGTCAGCGGGACGAAGAAGAAGTGGTAGACGGTGGTGATCCCGAATTGCCACCGTGCGATGTCGACCGAGTCCATGGCCCAGATGCCTCTCCGACTCAACTACTACAAGCTGTAGTACTACAGCCTGTCAGAAATACTACGGCCTGTAGTACTACGAACCGTCGTAACATCGCTCACAGCGGGCGACCGGGCCCGGAGACGGCGGAAGCCCGCGTCCGGACGTCCGGGCGCGGGCTCCGCGGGGGTCGGTTCGTCAGCCGCGCGGCACGGCGCAGCCCGGGCGGTCGAAGTCGATCACGCTGCCGGGCGCGATGCAGGCGCCCAGGATGTAGGTCTCCTGCGCGTACCCGATGTGCGGGCGCACCGTGATGTTCCCCGCCTCGTCCACCTCGCAGGGGTTGTTGAGCGTGCAGCGGCCGCCGTCCTCGTTGATCGTGTTGTTCACGGCGATGACCTTGCCGGACGCCGTGTCGATGACCGGCGACCCCGAGGTTCCGCCGATCACGTCGCACGAGGACGTGTAGCGCACCGAGTCCTTCCACGTCCACTGGCTCTCGCGGAGCCGGTAGGCGAACCCGTCGAGGCTGCACGAGTACATGCGCCGCCAGTACCCGGAGACCACGCGCAGGTCGGCCCCGGCGGTCGGGTGGTCGAGCGACAGCCGCAGCGCGGTGGTGCCGTAGTTCCGCTCGATCGCGGCGTAGCTGGTGTTGAGCCGGTAGAGGGTCACGTCGGTGTCGGTCATGGTCGCGTACAGCATCCGCGACGCGCGCAGCCGGCCGAGCGTCCCCCGGCCGTCGCGGCTGAGGAGCGTGAACGTGCGGTTCGACGGCCGGTTCGTGATCACCTGTCCGGCGGACGGCATGCCGCCCTCGTAGCAGTGGCCGTTGGTGAGCACGAGCGCCGGGTCGCCGTCGGCCGCGGCGGGCGTGCGCACCAGCGAGCCGGAGCAGTTGCTCAGCGCCACGATCCCGGTGAAGTCGACGGCGACCTTGGGCGGCGCGGGCGCGGCGGACGCGGTGGACGCGGCGGCGGCCGGCGTCCCGATCCCGAGGAGGGCGGCGACGAGCACGCCCAGGATGCGTCTCTGCATGGCGGGGGGTCCTCTCGGCGGGGCAGCGGGGCACGGCGCCCGGCGGGGGCGAGCACCCGGGAGCACAGCGGCACTCGGCGCCGGACGCGCAGCGCGATGGTAACCGCGGCCCCGCCCCGGGGAAAGGAGCCGCTTCCAGCGACCTGCGGAAACCCGAAAAATAGGGCAGGTATTGCCAAACCGGGCTGCGCTCCGCGCGTCCGGATCACCCCGCCCGCACCCTGGACGGCGCCTCTGGACTGCGCTCCATGGAACTGAGGGACGCGGCGCGCATGATCCTTTCGGAGTCGGCGGCGCATCCGGAGCTGCTCCGGGTGACCGGCAGGGGAGCACCGGACGCGGAACGCCCGTGGGACGAGATCGTCCCCGGCTTGTGGATGGGCGGGCACCGCTACGCCCCGCCGTCCGGCGAGCTGACGCCCGCGATCGTGGCGGACGAGTTCGGCGTCGTCATCAGCATGCACCGGCAGCGTGTTCGTCGACTACCTGACGACCGGGCTCGACGGCTTCTCCGCGGGCGGCGGCCTCACGTGGCCGCCGTGGTCCGGAAGGTGCGCCGGTAGGCGGACGGCGACGTCTTCATCGCCCGGACGAAATGGCGCCGGAACGTCGCCGGGCTCTCGAAGCCGACGGCCGCGCCGATCTCCTCGACCGGCGCCGTGCCCTCCTCCAGCAGCGGCAGCGCGGCCAGGACCCGCTGGCCGATGACCCAGCGGAGCGGGCTCGTCCCCGTCTGCCGCCGGAAACGCCGGATGAAGGTGCGGGGCGAGAGGCACGCCTCGCGCGCCATCCGCGCGACCGTGATCGGCTCGGCGAGGTGCGCCAGCGCCCACGACATGCTGCGCGCGACCGGATCGTCCTCCTCGGGGAGGTGCACGGCGGCCTCCACGAACTGCGCCTGCCCGCCCTCCCGGTGCGGCGGGACGACGAGGCGCCGCGCGACCATGTTCGCGACCCGCGCGCCGTCGTCCTTGCGGACGAGGTGCAGGCACATGTCGAGCCCGGCGGCGCTGCCCGCCCCGGTGAGCACGTCGTCGCCGTCCACGTAGAGGACGTCCGGCGTCACGCGGACGTCCGGAAAGCGGCGGCGCAGCAGGTCGGCGTACCGCCAGTGGGTGGTGGCCTCGCGTCCGTCGAGCAGGCCGGCGGCGGCGAGCGCGAACGCGCCCGAGCAGATGGACACGACGCGGGCGCCGCGCGCGTGCGCCTCCCGCAGCGCCGCGACGACCTCGGGCGGCGGGTCCCGCCGGACGTCCGGGACGGCGACGACCATCACCGTGTCCGCGGACGCGAACGCGTCCAGCCCGTGCTCGGCCGCCATCGTGAAGCCGCCGACGGCGCGCATCGGGCCGCGCTCGAGCGAGCAGACCCGCAGGTCGTACCAGGGGATGTCCAGCTCCGGCCGAGGGAGCCCGAACACCTCGACGACCGACCCGAGCTCGAACGGCGCCATCCCGTCGAACGCCAGCACCGAAACCGTGTGCCGCCGCCCCGGGGAAGTGACGATCATGGCGAGATCTTAGCGATGCCCGACATTCACGCCACTCCCGCAGAGCCCGCGCGCACACGAAGATCGGTCGCATCCACGAATGAAGGAGCCCCGGATGAACACCGTCCCCAAGACCCCCGTCCCACCGGACACTGCCGGCGGCGGGTCCGCCGTCAATGCCGTCCCTGCGGCGAGCCCCACGGAGGCGCGGTCGCATTTCGCCCGGCGGCTGGCGTTCGAGACCGACGTGTCCGATGTCGCCGCGGATCTGGAGGCCGGGGCGGCCGGCATCGTCGTCGTCGACACCCGCAGCGCGGAGAGCTGGGCGCAGGGCCACATCCCCGGCGCGATCCACCTGCCCACCGCCGAGATCGCCGAGCGCGGCGACGCCGCCGTGCCGCCCGGCGCGACCGCCGTCGTGTACTGCTGGGGGCCGGGCTGCAACGGCGCGCAGAAGGCGGCGCTGGAGTTCGCGAAGCTCGGGCGCCCGGTCAAGGAGATGATCGGCGGGTTCGAGTACTGGGCGCGCGAAGGGTTCCCCGTCGAGACCGGCGGCGGCGCCGTCACGCGACGCTCCCCGGACCCGCTGACGGCTCCCGCGGCGGGCGCCGCGTGCGCCTGCTGAGACGCGGTTGACGCATGTTCCAGGCGGGACGGGGCATAAGGAGGCACCCCGGCGACGTTAGACTCTACGAATCACTCTTCGGCGCCACCACGGCGTCAGGCTCGTCCTTGCAGGCCGCGCGGAACGCGGTGCCTCCCGAGACGTGCCCCCCTCTCGGAAGGTAATGCGTGACCACAGCTGCCGCTGAACAGAACCCGTCCATGCCCGCCATCGCGGACGAAGAGCGGGTTCCCACCTTCGCCGAGCTCGGCATCCCGCCGGTGCTGGTGAACGCCCTGGCGCGCCAGGGCATCGAGGCCCCCTTCCCCATCCAGGCCGCCGCGATCCCCGACGTCATGGCGGGACGCGACGTCCTCGGGCGCGGCAAGACCGGCTCCGGCAAGACCCTGGCGTTCGGCCTGCCGCTCCTCACCCGCCTGTCCGGCCGCAAGGCCGCCCCGAAGCGCCCGCTGGCGCTCATCCTCGTGCCGACCCGCGAGCTCGCCCAGCAGGTGCAGAACAACCTGGAGCCGCTGGGCCGCGGCCTCGGGCTGCACTTCAAGACCGTCATCGGCCAGACCTCGATGTTCAAGCAGATCGACGCGCTGCGCCGCGGCGTCGAGGTCCTCGTCGCCACCCCCGGCCGGCTGAAGGACCTGATGCGGCAGGGCGCCTGCGACCTGTCCGACATCGAGATCGCCGTGCTCGACGAGGCCGACCACATGGCCGACATGGGCTTCTTGCCCGACGTCACCGACATCCTGGACGCCGTCAAGCCCGGCGGGCAGCGGCTCCTCTTCTCCGCCACCCTCGACAAGGACGTGGACGTCCTGGTCAAGCGTTACCTCGACGACCCGGTGACGCACGCGATCGGCCCGGTGGACGAGCCCGTCGCCACCATGGACCACCACCTCCTCCTCGTGGCGCCGAAGGAGAAGAGCGCCATCACCGCGGAGATCGCCAACCGCGAGGGCCGGACGATCCTGTTCGCCCGCACCAAGCACGGCGTCGACCGGCTCGCCAAGCAGCTCGTCCAGGTCGGCGTCCGCGCGGCCGGCCTGCACGGCGGCAAGAGCCAGGGCCTGCGCACCCGCACGCTCGCCGAGTTCCGCGAGGGCTCCATCAGCGTGCTGGTCGCCACCGACGTCGCCGCCCGCGGCATCCACGTGGACGACGTGTCGCTGGTGATGCACGTCGACCCGCCCGCCGACCACAAGGACTACATGCACCGCGCGGGGCGGACCGCCCGCGCCGGGGAGCGCGGCACCGTCGTCACGCTCGTCCTGCCGCACCAGGTGCGCTCCACGTCCGCGATGACGCGGCGCGCCGGGATCAACGCGCCCCGCGTCCGGGTCAGCGCGGGCGACGCCGAGCTGGTCAAGCTGACGGGCGCCCGCCCGCCGTCCGGCATCCCGATCGAGGGCCCGATCATCCCGGAGCGCCCGCGCCGGGAGAACCGCGGCCGCCAGGGCGGCGGCCGCCGCCGCGGCCCGCGCGGCTACGACCGGCAGGACGGCCGGCGCCGCGACGGCGACTCCGGCCGGGGCGAGCACCGCGCCTACTCCGGCGGCGACCGCCGGGGCGGCCCCCGCACCGGCTCCCCGTCGCACGGCGGCCGGCGCAACGACCACCGCCCGGCCCGCCACAACTGACGAGCACCGA
>NZ_JBIQHY010000040.1:9157-42604 GCF_044508335.1 Actinomadura sp. | reverse complement strand
CACGGCGGCCGGCGCAACGACCACCGCCCGGCCCGCCACAACTGACGAGCACCGAGGAGCCCCGCCCACCCGGCGGGGCTCTTCGCTTTCCCGCCCGGGCCACGGGCGGGCGAGGAACGGCCTCGACCGCAGCCGCCTGCACCGGTGTGCCGGAGCGGCCGGTCCACACGATTTTCATGAAGACGCCGCCGGAGAGGCGGCCGACCGTCGGCAGTGCCGATCGGCGAGCGGGACGTCTGCTCGCCGGCTGCCTCGTCTCGCCGTCCGTTCGCCGTGCTCGCCGGCGCGGACGGGCGTTGCGGACCGCGCAACCCGCGGGCCGGTCAGCCGGCCTCTTCCTGGAGCGGTTCCGGTTCGGGCGCCGACTCCTCGCGGAGCTTGTCCTGGAGTATCTGCAGGCCGTCCAGGCCGTCAACGGAGAGGGCGGCCAGCTCGTCCAGCGACATCAGCGGGTCGTTGCGGAGGGGCGGCTGCCAGCCGTTCTCCTTGTCGTGGCTGCGCAGGATCTTCGCGGGGACGCCGCCGATGACCGAGTGGTCGGGGAACTCGCCGCGGACCACGGCGCCGCCGGCGACGGCGACGTTCCGGCCGAGCCGGGTGCCGGGGAGGATGATCGCGCCGGTGCCGATCCAGCAGCCGTCGCCGATGACGACCGGGTTGTTCTCCGGCCACTGGCGCCCGATCGGCATGTGCAGATCGCCGTAGGTGTGGTTCTGATCGGTGATGTAGACGTTCGGACCGGTGAAGACGTCGTCGCCGATGTCGATGGACTGGTGCCCGACGATGTGGGTGCCGCGACCGAGGGAGCAGCTCGCGCCGATGCGGACGATGACGTCCGGGCCGAGGTCCAGGCCGGGGACGAACCCGGCGGAGATCGTGACGTGCGTGCCGACGAGGGTGTGGTCGCCGATCGAGATCCACGGCTCGCCGTAGATGGAGCCGATGGGGAAGCCGATGCAGGCGCCCTCGCCGAGATAGGCGAACTTGCGCCGGCCGGGCGTGTGCGGGGTGATCTCGCCGTGCCGCTGGACCCATTCCCAGGTGCGGTGCACGGCCGCGTGCATGCCCTGGCGTGCCCGCCGCCGGACGCGGGCCGCCAGCACCTGCCCGATCGAGCGCTTCGGCGACATGGCGTTACCGTACCGGGTGGTAGCCATCCCCGTGCACGGCGGAGGGCCCGGCCGGAACGACCGGGCCCTCCGCTGCTTCGCGCTAGTGCGGCGAATGCACCTGACCGTCGACATCGGCGCCGGAGACCGTCATGGAGTCGGCCGAGGTGGCGTCCTCCGCGTGCTCACCGGAACCCTTGGTCATGTCGCGGATGACGCCGCGCCGTGTCGCCACCGCGCCGGCCACGCCGACCGCGGCGACCGCGGCGATCATCGCCATGAGGGCGCCGCGGCCGGGCCCGCCCCGCCTGGGGGGCTCCACCCGTCCGGCGGCATCGCTCAGAAACGTGCTCACCCGCGGAGCGAGCCCGGACTCCACGTACCGGGCCGCCTGCCGGAGCCTCGGTGCGCTCCAGCCGCGGACGGCCATCAGCCGCTCCTCCGCGACGGGCGCGATCCGCTCCGCCGCGCCGGAAGCGCTCTGCCGGCACATCTCGGCGCCCTGCCGGGCCGCTTCCTGGACGCGGCCGAACCGGGTGAGAACTTCCTCCTGCGGCTTCCGGCGGATACTGATCATTAGGGACACGCTAACCTCCCTGTTTGCGAGGTCCTGCCAT
This sequence comes from Actinomadura sp., assembly GCF_044508335.1. Taxonomy (NCBI): domain Bacteria; kingdom Bacillati; phylum Actinomycetota; class Actinomycetes; order Streptosporangiales; family Thermomonosporaceae; genus Actinomadura; species Actinomadura sp. The sequence goes on along the minus strand of NZ_JBIQHY010000040.1, from coordinate 40,878 downwards.
GCAGCCTTCCCAGCGTTCGGAAGGTAAACCCCGTTTGCGTGACCACCGGTTCACGCCGGGTAGTCGATTCGCGCATGGCCGAGACCGTAACGTGCAGAACTCAGACATCCACCTCATGAGGAGGCGGCCAGCGTGGCCAACGAGATCTTCGCGACGCTCAACACGTCGCTCGGCAGGATCGTGACCCAGCTGTACCCGGAGCAGGCGCCGGAGACGGTCGCGAACTTCGTCGAGCTGGCGGAGGGCACCCGGACCTGGACCGACCCGCGCACCGGGCAGAAGACCGACGCCCCGCTCTACAACGGGACGATCTTCCACCGCGTCATCGACCAGTTCATGATCCAGGGCGGCGACCCGCTCGGCACCGGCACCGGCGGGCCCGGCTACGAGTTCAAGGACGAGATCCACCCCGACCTGAAGTTCAACCGCCCGTACCTGCTGGCGATGGCGAACGCCGGGCCCGGCACCAACGGCTCCCAGTTCTTCATCACGCTGGACGTCGGGCACTCCCGGCACCTGACCGGCCGGCACACCATCTTCGGCAAGGTCATCGAGGGGACCGACGTCGTCGACCGGATCGGCAAGGTCCCGACCGGGCGGATGGACCGGCCGCAGCAGGACGTCGTGCTGGAATCGGTGACGATCGAGCGGCGTTAGTCGTTGCCACAGTGAGACCCCGCGGCGGGTGACCGCCCGCATCGGCCCACGGAGCCCCGAATGAGCACAGAGCCCAGTCCCGCCTCCGAGACCTCGGTCCCGACCTGCTACCGGCATCCGGGGCGCGAGACGTACGTGCGCTGCGTCAGGTGCGACCGCTACATCTGCCCCGACTGCATGCGGGACGCGGCGGTCGGGCACCAGTGCGTGGAGTGCGTCGCCGAGGGCAACCGGGGCGTCCGCCGGGCGGTGCCGCGGACGGCGCTCGGCGGGCGCGCTCCCGCGTCCGCCGTGCCGGTCGTCACGTACACGCTCATCGGCGCGTGCGTGGTGGCCTACCTCGCCGAGCTGGCGTCGTGGCGGGTCGTCTGGGAGTTCATGATGCTCGGCCGCGCCGCGCTGCCCGACGGCAGCGTCGGCGGGGTCGCCGAGGGCGAGTGGTACCGGCTGTTCACCACGATGTTCCTGCACCAGCGGGGCGGGACGTTCGGCATCACCCACATCCTGTTCAACATGTGGGCGCTGTGGGCGGTCGGCCCCGCGCTGGAGCAGCTGCTCGGACGGTGGCGCTACCTGGCCCTGTACGTGCTGTCCGGGCTGGGCGGGTCGGTGCTGCTGTACCTGGTCGGCCAGCCGAACGACTCGGCGGTCGGCGCGTCCGGCGCCATCTTCGGGCTGTTCGGGGCGTACTTCGTGATCGGCCGCAGGCTGGGCGGGCCGGTCGGCCCCATCGTGGTGCTGCTGGTGATCAACCTGGTGATCACGTTCTCGGTGCCGGGGATCTCCTGGCAGGGGCACGTCGGCGGGCTCGCGGTCGGCGCGCTGCTGGCCGCCGCCTACGCGTACGCTCCCGCCGCGCGGCGGCGGCTGTTCCACATCGCGGCGCCGGTGCTCACGTTCGTGCTGCTCGCCGCGCTGGTGGTCCTGCGGACGGCCGAACTCAACCCGTCCCTGTAGCGGCGCCGCCGGGCGCGCGGATCGGACCTGTGGAGACCCTGTGGAAAACCTGGGGAAAGGCGGGGTGGGAGATCCCCAGCCTGTGGATAACTTACCGTCAGCGCCAGCGGGTCGACAGGATCACGCCGAGGATGATGGCCGCGAAGCCGATCCCCAGGTTCCAGTTGTGCAGGTCGGTCATGACCGGCACCTTCGTGCCGGTGCTGGCCGTCACGTAGAAGACGGCGATCCAGGCGAGGCCGATGAGCCACAGCCCGACCATCGTGGGCACGAGCCACCGGGGGCTGACCTCGGGCGCCTTGGACTTCTGCGGAGGCGTGTAGACGGCCTTCTTACGGACTTTCGACTTGGCCACGGTTGGATCGATCTCCTCGGGCGTCCGGCGGCCGGAGCGCCGGACCGCGCATGGGTGCTTTGTCGGTTAGCGTAGTCGCTGGTGAGCACTGACTGATGAGCAATGTACGGCGTCCTGCGTGGGGAAGCATCATCCCAGTTCTCACGCTCCTCGCGGGGACCCTGTTCGCGGCGAGCGCGAGCACGGCCCGCGGCACGAGCCTGCGCGAGCAGGGCCGGACCGACGTCACCGGGCTCATCGCCGCCGAGCAGCAGCGGGGCCGCGAGGAGCGCGCCGAGTACCGGCGGCTCCGCGACCAGATCGACCGTATCTCCCGGGAGGCCGGACGTCACGACGCGCGTGTGAAAAGTGCACGGGCGGAGGCCGGCCGGCTCGCGGCCGCCGCCGGGTTCACCCCGCTGACCGGCCGCGCCGTCCGCGTCTCGCTGGACGACGCGCCGCTGCCGAAGACGGAGGACCTCCCGCACGGCGTCCGCCCCGACGACCTCGTCGTCCACCAGGGCGACGTCCAGGCCGTCGTCAACGCGCTCTGGGCCGGCGGCGCCCGCGGGATGCAGATCATGGACCAGCGGGTGATCTCGACCAGCGCGGTGCGGTGCGTGGGCAATACCCTGATCCTCCAGGGCGTCGTGTACTCCCCGCCGTTCCGGATCACCGCCGTGGGCGACCCGGACCGGCTCCGCGCGGCGCTCGGCGCGTCCCCCGAGATCGCCGTCTACCGCAAGTACGTCCGCGCGTACGGGCTCGGCTACTCGGTGCGGACCGTGGAACGCGCCACGCTGCCGCCCTACACCGGCAACGCGGCGATGAAGCACGCTACGGTGCCGCCGGGCGCCGGGGGCTGACCCGGCCGCGCCCGGCCGGCCACGGAAGGAGGAGGACGCGCGTGCGGACGGTGATCCGTGGCCTGGGCGAGCTGTGCATCACCGCCGGCCTGATCGTCATGCTGTTCGTCACCTACGAGCTGTGGGGCACCGGCCGGTACACCCAGGGCCAGCAGGACCGCCTCCACGACGAGATGCTGAACGGCTGGAAGAGCGGCAAGGTCACCACCGAGAGGGTGAAGCTCGGCAAGGGCCTCGCGATGATCCGCATCCCCCGGTTCGGCAAGGACTACCACTTCGTCGTCATCGAGGGCGTCGACCGCGACGACCTGCGCAAGGGCCCCGGCCACTATCCCGGCACCGCGCTGCCCGGCCAGATCGGCAACTTCGTGGTCTCCGGGCACCGGACGACCTACTCCGCCCCGTTCAACCGGCTCGGCGAACTCGACCGCGGCGACGAGATCCTCATCGACACCCGCGACGAGCAGTACGTCTACAAGGTCACCGACCGCAGGATCGTGAAGCCGTCGGCGACGGAGGTGACCGCGCCCGTCCCGTTCCACCCGAAGCGCAGGCCCACCGAGCGGCTCATCACGCTCACCACCTGCCACCCCAAGTACTCCGCCGCCGAACGGATGATCATTTTCGGGAGGCTGGCCGAGGCGCTGCCCCGCGTGCGGCCCCCCGCGAAGACCGCCGCGCAGCCCGCCGGAAGGTAGGAGGTCCCGTGTACGCCTGGATCTGGCGCCGTCTCCCCGGCGCGTGGCCCGCCAAGACCGCGACCGCGCTCGGCATCGTGCTCGCGGTCGCCGCCGTCCTCTGGTACGTGGCGTTCCCCCGGATCGAATCCAAGATCCAGTTCGACCACGGCGTCGTCCAGACCCCCGGCCCGTCAGCCTCCCCGACCCCCGGCTGACGTGCCGAGAAAAATTCGGTTGAAATCCGTAACGTCCTACGGGCACGTGACGAAGACCATAACGAGGGCTTCCGCCATTGCCCCCGAGTGGCGGAAGCCCCGTTTCATGTCCGGCCCCGGGCAGGCCCGCGGCCCGCGCGGCGCCAACGCAGCGGCAACGTGAAGGACCCCGGCCTCCCTGAGGGAGAGCCGGGGTCCTTCACGTTGAACCGGCCGGATCAGCCGTTGCCGCCCGGGAAGCCGGGGAAGCCCGGCGTCGTCGGCGAGCCGCCCGGCTGGGTCGGCGTCTGCTGCGGCTTGTCCGCGACGAAGATCGTCACCGTGTCGCCCGGGGCGACCGTGGCGCCCTCGCCCGGCTGCTGGTCGTAGACGAAGCCCGGCGCGACCTGCCGGTCGGGCGGCGCCTGGCCCTTCTGCACCCGGCACTCCAGCCCGACCGCCTTCAGCTTGCCGCACGCGGCCCGCTGGCTGTTGTTGAACAGGTTCGGCACCTTCAGCTCCGTCGGGCCGTTCGAGAACACCACCGTGACGGTCGAGCCCTTCGGCGCCTTCGTCCCGCCGGCCGGGTCGGTGCGGATCACGTTGAGCCGCGGGACGGTGTCGCTCGACTCCGCCTTCCGCTGCACCTCGAAGCCCTTCGCCTCCAGCAGCTTCTTCGCCGTCGCGTACGGCTGGCCGGTGACGTCCGGCACCTCGACCTCCGTCGGCGGCTTCTTGCCCTTGGAGACCAGCAGCGTCACCGTGGCGCCCTTCGGCGCGTTCGTGCCGGGCTCGGGGTCGGAGCTGATGACGTAGCCCTTGCGGATGTCGTCGCTGTAGTCGGTCTTCGGCTCGCCGACCTTGAAGCCCAGCTTGGTGAGCTCCGCCGTCGCCTGGCTCTGCGACACGTTGACGATGCTCTGCGGGATCGCGACCTGGGTGTTCTTCTCGCCGCCGCCGCCGCTCAGCATCCAGCCGATGAGGGCCGCGCCGCCGATGAACAGCACCGCCAGCCCCACCCACAGCGCGGCCTTCTTGCCGTTGCCGCCGCGCTCCGGCATGTCGTCGTCGTAGTGGACAGGCGGCAGCCCGTAGCCGTCGTCCGGCGGGCGGCGCACCTGCGTGCGGGCCGCGCCCGGCGGGTAGGCGCCCATCACCTGGGTGCCCTGCGGCTGCTGCGCGCCGCCCATGAGCATCGTGGACGCCGCCGTCGACGCCACCGGCTGCCCCTGCAGGACGCGCTGAATCTCCTGCCGGAACTCCGTCGCGCTCTGGTAGCGGTGGCCGGCGTCCTTCGCCATCGCCTTCAGCACGATCGCGTCCGCCCACTGCGGGATCTGCGGGTCCACCTGCGACGGCGGGACCGGCTCCTCCCGGACGTGCTGGTAGGCGATCGCGACCGGGGAGTCGCCGGTGAACGGCGGCTTGCCGGTCAGCAGCTCGTACAGCACGCAGCCGGTCGAGTAGATGTCGCTGCGGGCGTCCACCCGCTCGCCTCGCGCCTGCTCCGGCGACAGGTACTGCGCCGTGCCGATCACCTGGGCCGTCTGCGTCATCGTGGCCGCCGAGTCGGCCATGGCGCGGGCGATGCCGAAGTCCATGACCTTGACCTCGTGCTGCCGGGTCAGCATCACGTTGGCCGGTTTGATGTCGCGGTGCACGATCCCGCCGCGGTGGCTGTAGTCCAGCGCGCGCAGGATCCCGTCGGTGATCTCCAGCGCCTTCTCCGGCAGCAGCGCGCGGTTCTCCCGCAGCAGGTCGCGCAGCGTGCTGCCGTCCACGTACTCCATGACGATGTACGGGATCGAGGTGTCGCCGATCATGTCCTCGCCGGTGTCGTACACGGCGATGACCGAGGGATGGTTCAGCGACGCCGCCGACTGGGCCTCGCGCCGGAACCTGGCCTGGAACGTCGGATCTCGGGCCAGGTCGGAGCGCAGCGTCTTGACCGCGACGACGCGATCCAGGCGGAGGTCGCGGGCACGGTAGACCTCGGCCATGCCGCCCCGCCCGATCACCGACTCGAGCTCGTAGCGGCCGCCGAGCAGCCGAGGTTGACTCATATGTGCACTTTCCCTCGTACGTCTACACCTTGTCCTCCGAACCTAGCTTCCCGCTCTGGGTCGGCGAGGGAACCGGGCTCGGAGTTGACGGAGTCGTGGTGCTCCCCGTCGGTGTGGGTGTTGGCTCTGGGGCGGTGGGAGTCGCCCGGGGCGATTTCGTGGATGGCTTATGTGAAGGAGACGTCTTGGGCGTCACCCGCGTTGACGGACGGATCCTATGCGTCCGGTGCCGTGGGGTGGCAGCCGGGCGCTCCGGGGTCGCGGCCTTCCGGCGCGTGGGCGGGGCGCTGGGACGGACCGCGGGGTCGTCCACGAGGTCGTCCGGGAGGTCGCCGCCCACGGGGCCGGTGGCCGGGCTGGACGGCGGATCCCGCTCGTCCCCGCCCGATCCGGCGAACGCCAGGCCCTTCCACAGCGAACCGATGACGATCACGCAGACCAGCACGAGGACGGCGGCGACCGACGCGTACGCCACCGCCGTGCGTCGTTGCACTGTCCCACGCGAGAGGTTATCCGCCGCCCGGTCGGCGTCAAATCCCGACAAAGCAGCCGATTGCGTAACGATGGGGTCTCTGCCGGGAGCACCCGGGGCGCGGACGGGAGCGGCCGCCGGCACCGCCGGACGGCCCGCGCCGGGCGCCCGGGACGTGCTGAGCGCCGCGCGGATCGCCAGCGCCCGCGCCGCGACCGTCCCCGCGTCCCGCGGCCGGGCCCGCGGGTCCTTCGCCAGCATCTCCATGATCAGGTCGCTGGCCGGCGGCGGCACCCGGCGCGGCAGCTCCGCCGGCGCGTCCCGGACGTGCTTGAGCGCCACCTCCACCGGCGTCGACCCGTCGAACGGCGGCGCGCCCGTCAGGCACTCGTAGGCCACCACGCCCAGCGAGTACAGGTCCGCCTTCGGCGACAGCTCCTTGCCCTGCGCCTGCTCCGGCGAGATGTAGTGCGCCGTCCCCATGACCATCCCGGTCTGGGTCTGCGACGCCGCGGCCAGCCGCCGCGCGATCCCGAAATCGGTGATCTTCAGGGTGCCGTCCGGGGACACCATCAGGTTCGCCGGCTTGACGTCCCGGTGCACGATCCCCGCTTCGTGCGCGACCGTCAGCGCCCGCCCCGCCTGCACCAGCAGGTCGAGGACCGCCTCCAGCGGCAGCCCGCCGTCGCGCGCCAGGATCTCGTCCAGCGGCTCGCCCGGCACCAGCTCCATCACCAGGAACATCCGGCCGCCGTGCTCGCCGAAGTCGAACGCCCGCGCGATCCCCGGATGCCGCAGCTCCGCCGCGAACCGCGCCTCCGACTCGAACCGGCCGCGGGCCCGCAGGTCCGACCCGAACTCCCGGCGCAGCAGCTTCACCGCGACATGCCGGCCGGACGCCTCGTCCACCGCGCGCCAGACCTCGCCCATCCCGCCGATGGCCAGCCGCTCCAGCAGCCGGTACCGGTGGTTGAGGACGAGGCCCGTGCTCACTTCTGCAGGACCTTAGCCATGATGGCCCCCGCGATGGGGCCGGCGTTGCCGGCGCCGGAGCCCTGGGCCTCGGTCATCACGGCGAACGCGTAGCGGGGGTTGTCCGTCGGGCTGAACCCGACGAACCAGTTGGCGTTCGGGTTGCCCGGCCCCTGCTCGGCCGTACCGGTCTTGCCGGCGATCCGCATGCCCTGCAGGTTCTTCGCGGTGCCCTCGGCGACCACCGCGCGCATCATGTCCTCCAGCTGCCGGGCCTGGTCGCCGGTCATCGGCTCGGCGAACTCCTTCGGCGAGGCGCTGTACAGCTCGCTCTGGTCCTTCGCCCGCACCTTCTGCACCACGTACGGGCTCATGATCTTGCCGTTGTTGGCGACCGCGGACGCCACCATCGCCATCTGCAGCGGCGTGGCGCGCACGTTCTCCTGGCCGATGCCGGAGCGGGCCGTCCCGTCCCGGCCGGTCGGGGTGGTCTTGCCGTTCGCGTCCGTGTACGCCACCGGGACGTCGCTCTTCGCCGAGTAGAAGTCCGGCTCCAGCTCGATCCGCTTGCCGAACCCGAACTCCGCGGACCCGTCGTGCAGCCCCTGGATGCCCATGTCCAGCGCCATCTTCGCGAACGTGGTGTTGCAGGACTCGGCGAACGCGCCGCGCAGCGAGGCGGTCCCGCCGCAGCTGCCGCTGTCGTGCGAGTTCGGCAGCGGGCGGCCCGACTCCGGCAGGATCAGCTGCCCGGTGTTCACCGACGTGGAGCTGTTGACGTTCAGCTTCTGCATGGCGATCGCCGACACCACCGTCTTGAACGACGAGCCCGGCGGGAACGTCTGGCTCAGCGCGTTGTCGACCAGCGGCTTGATGACGCCGTTGCCCTCGTCGAGCTGCTCCAGCCGCTTCGCGCCCTTCTCACCGGTCTGCGGCGCCACCTCGTTCGGGTCGAACGACGGCCACGACGCCGCCACCTTCACCGCGCCCGTCTTCACGTCGATCACCACGGCGCCGCCGCGGCGGCCCTGCTGCGTGCGCGCCTTCAGCTGCGCGTACGCGGTGCGCTGCGCGTCCGGGTCGATCGTCAGCTCGACGTTCGCGCCGTCCGCCTTCTTGCCGATGAACAGGTCGAACCAGTGCTGCTGGGTGATCCGCTTGTCCTTGCCGCCGAGCAGCGAGTTGTAGGCCCGCTCGACCTGCGTGGCGCTGCCGTTGAAGTACCCGGTGACCGGCGCGAACACCGGCCCCTCCTTGTACGACCGGCCGTACTTCGGGTTGTCCTTCCCGGTCTCGTTGGACGTCACCAGCACCTCGCCGCCCGCGGAGATCTGGCCGCGCGGCGAGTTGAACACGTCCGCGTACTGCCGGCTGTTGCGGGAGTCGGTCCGCAGATCCTCCGCCTGGCTGCCCTGGACGTAGTTGACCTGCGCCATCAGCCCGAAGAACAGGAGCAGCGCGAAGATCGCCACCCGCCGGACCGGCTTGTCCATATTCATCGGGGGGAAGTCACCTCGTGCTCACGATCTGGGTCATGCCCTCGTCCTGGATCGCCTGCGGGGCCGGCTTGCGCGCGTCATGGCTCATCCGCACCAGGATCGCGATCAGGATCCAGTTGGCCATCAGCGACGAGCCGCCCTGCGACAGGAACGGAGTCGTGAGACCGGTGAGCGGGATGAGCCGGGTGACGCCGCCGACGATCACGAAGACCTGGAGCGCCAGCACGAACGACACGCCGCCCGCGAACAGCTTCAGGAACGGGTCCCGCGCCGCCACGGCCGTCTTCATCCCGCGTTGCACGATCAACGCGTAGATCAGCAGGATCACCATCAACCCGGTCAGCCCGAGCTCCTCGCCGAGCGAGTCGAAGATGAAGTCGCTGAAGGACAGCGGCGTCCGCCACGGCTCGCCCTGGCCGAGCCCGGTGCCGAGCACGCCGCCCTCCCCGAGCGCGAACAGCCCCTTCATCAGCTGCGCGCTGTCGGAGTACTCACCGCCCAGGTTCGCGCAGGCGGTGAAACCGGGCGAGACCACGCCCGGCTTGTCGTACTTCTTGTAGATCTCGGTGTCGGGGTTGACCGGGACGACCTTGCCGCTCTCCAGCAGGCAGCCGCCGTCGAAGTACGGCTTCGGGTTCTGCCAGATGTCGATGCGCTGGTTCACGTGGCCCATGAACGGCAGCAGCGTCGCGATGAACACGCCCACCGCGAGCAGCCCGACGCCGATCACCACCCACGAGACCCGCTGCGTCGCGATGTACAGCATCGACACGAACAGGCCGAAGAACAGCAGCGCGGTACCGAGGTCCTTCTGCAGGAACAGCACGCCCAGGCAGAAGAACCAGATCACCACGATCGGGCCGAGGTCGCGGCCCCGCGGCAGGCTGACCGGGCCGACCTTCTTGCCGATCAGCGACATCGCCTGCCGCTTGTTCACCAGGTAGCCGGCGAAGAACACGACCAGCAGCAGCTTCGCGAACTCGCCCGGCTGCACCGAGAACGGACCCAGGTGGATCCACACCCGGGCGCCGTTGATCTCCGCGCCGATGCCCGGGACGATCGGCAGCAGCAGCAGGATGACGGCGGTGAGCCCGATCAGGTACGTGTAGCGCTGCGCCGTCTTCGGGGTGAACGACAGCGGCGCGTCCGTCTTGTCGGTGTCCCGCATGATGAGGACGGCGCCGACGAACAGCGCGATGCCGACGAACGTCCACATCAGCTGGCTGGGGGCGTCCGCGGCGTCCTCGACGAGCTTCTTGCCGGCCAGCGCCGCGGCCTTGCGGTCGGCGCTGGTGTCCAGGTCGAGCCGGTAGATCATGGTCAGCCCGAGGCCGTTCAGCGCCACCGCGAGCGGCAGCAGCAGCGGGTCGGCGTACGGGGTGAACTTCGCCTGGACGAAGTAGGCGATGAACGCCAGCACCGCGAGGCCGCCGCCGTACACGAACAGCCCGGCGGGGAGGCTGCCGTCGCGGGCCAGCCCGACCTCCGCGAACGCCGACAGCGTCAGCACCATCGCGAAGATGAGCAGCGCCAGCGAGGCCGCGTTGCGCTGCTGGTACGGCAGGCGCGCCCTGATCTGCTCCCCGAGCGAGTGCATCTACGAACTCCCCCCGCTGGTGGGGCAGTCCGGGATGCCCGGGTTGCTCTTCTTGCACTCGTCGCGGCGGGTCTGCAGCCGGTTCAGCTCCGCCGTCACCGCCTCCCGCCCGATGAGCTTGGCCTCGCCCTTCCGGACCTTCGCCGCGTCGGACGTGGGCAGCTGGTCGATCCGCAGGTCGCTGGTCTGGATCTTCTTCTCCTGGCAGTCGTCCTGGCCGCGGCCGCGCACGACGCCGACACGGCCGGACTCCTCGGTGAACGAGTACTTGCAGACCCGGTCCACCAGCATCTGCCACGCGTCGGGGCCGTCCACCGTGTAGGTGGCCTTGACCTGCTGCTGCAGGTCCTGCGGGAGGTCGTCGACCTTGATCGGCTGCAGCCCCTTCGCGTCCGCCTTGCGGGAGAGGTCGAGGCCCGGCACCTTCTGCGGCGTCCCCCGGAACAGGACCGCGTTGCCGTTCTCCGCGCCGATGTAGTAGCCGTTCCGGACGTTCTGCAGCAGCACGAAACCGCCCGCGACGACGCCGACGACGACCACGCCCGCCACGACGACCAGCCACGTCCAGCGGCGGGCGCCGCCCCGCGGCCGCTCCATCGGCGCCTGCCGCATCGGCGCGGGCGGGCCGCCCATCGGGTCGGCCATCGGCGCCGGGGCCGGCGGCGGGGGACGCTCGTCCACCGCCACGGGCGGCTGCGGGCGCGTGTCGCGCAGCTGCGCCGCCCGGCCCGCCGGGGTGTCGGCCACCGTCGTGTTCGCGCCCGGCCCGCCGCCCGGCGGCTCCGGCGGCGCGGCGTTCGCCGCCGCCCCCACCGCCTGGCCCGGGCCGCCCGTCGGCGGCTGGCGCTCCAGGTCCACCACGTCGGCGACCACGCAGGTGATGTTGTCGGGGCCGCCGCCCCGGTTCGCCAGGTCGATCAGCTGCCGGACGGCCTGCTCCGGATCGTCCACGTCGGTCAGCACCTGGAAGATCGTCTCCGCGGTGACGACGCCCGACAGGCCGTCCGAGCACAGCAGGTACCGGTCGCCGACCTTCGCCTCGCGCAGCGACAGGTCGGGATCGACCTCGCCGCGGCCGTCCAGCGCCCGCAGCAGCAGCGACCGCTGCGGATGCGACGCCGCCTCGTCCGGGCTGATCCGCCCCTCGTCCACCAGCGACTGGACGAGCGTGTGGTCGTGCGTGATCTGGAACAGGCTGCCGTCGCGGAGCAGGTACGCGCGGGAGTCCCCGATGTGCACCAGCGCGACCTGGTTGCCCGCCCACAGCATCGCCGTCAGCGTCGTCCCCATGCCCTGCAGGGCCGGGTCCGACTCGACGATCCGGTGCAGGTTGTCGTTCGCCGCCTTGACGGTGTGCTCCAGCGCCGCCAGCAGCTCCGTCGCCGGCAGGTCCTTGTCGAGCGACCGCAGCGCCTCGATCGCCGCCGCGCTCGCGATCTCGCCGCCGACGTGCCCGCCCATGCCGTCGGCCACCGCGAGCAGGTGCGCGCCCGCGTACGCCGAGTCCTCGTTGCCCTCGCGCAGCATGCCGACGTCGGAGCGCGCGGCGTAGCGGATTCCCAGAGTCATTTGCGCAGCTCGATCACGGTCTTGCCGATACGGACCGGTACGCCCGGCGGGACCGGCATCGGCCGGCTCACCTTCGTGCGTCCGAGGTACGTCCCATTGGTCGAGCCGAGATCTTCCACGATCCACTGACCGTCCTGCGCGAAAAGTCGGGCATGCCGGCTGGAAGCGTAGTCGTCGGTCACGACCAGAGTGGCGTCATTCGCCCGGCCGATGGTGATCGGCACCCCCGTCAGATCGATGACGGTGCCGGTTCGCTCCCCCTGCACCACCACGAGCTTCGTCGGCGCGCCGTGCTGGGCGCTCCGCTGCTGCCGCTGCGGCTTCGGCTGCCGGGGGGGCCGGGACGGGGACGGGCGCGCGGCCGCCTTCGTGGCGGCCCTCGAGCCGAACAGGTCGGCCCTGATCACGCCGACGGCCAGGATGACGAACAGCCATAGCAACGCCAGGAACGCCAGCTTGATCAGCGTGAGGGTGAATGGGGACATCGGAGTCGGGGTTACTCCCTATCGCGGCGGAACACAAGGGTTGTCCGGCCCATCGTCACCCGGGAGCCGTCCACCAGCGTGACCCGCCGGATGGGCTGCCCGTTCACGAACGAGCCGTTGGTCGACCCTAGATCCACGAGAGCGATTTCGGGACCTTCTACGCGGATCTCGGCATGGTGCCGGGAAACGCCCGGATCGACGAGGCGCAGGTCGCAATCCGTGCCACGACCGAGCAGAGTCACGGGTGTATTGATCTCATAGGTGCGCTGCGTCGTGTCCGAACCCTCCACGGCCGTCGTCACCAGCAGCCGCGGGTTCCCCCCGAAGACACCGCCCCGGCCGCCCTGCGGAACATCGCTCACCGGCCGGCGGATCTCGCCGCCCTCCACCGTCGAGCCCCGGATCACCCCCGACCGGATCCGGAACATGCCCGTGGCGAGATCCCCCGCGTTCTCGAACCGCACCCGCACCGGCCCCACGAAGGAGTACCCCTGCTCCTTCGCGTACTCCCGCGCCAGATTCGCCAGCTCCTGGCTCAGGCTGTCCGCATAGACCTGCAGCCGCTGCCCGTCCTGCTGAGAGATCTCCACGACGAAGTCGTTCGGCACGAGCGTGCGGCCCTGCGCCACGATCGCCGCCCTATCGTCCATCTCGCGCTGCACAGCACTGGCCACCTCGACCGGCTGCAGCTCCGACTTGAAGGCACGGGCGAAGGCCCCTTCGACCATGCCCTCCAGCCGTCGCTCGAAGCGCTGAATGACGCCCACGGGCACCTCCCTTCCCCACTGGTAGACGATCGTATCGGTGCGAAGGTTCGCTAGGAGTATCCGAGTACCTAACCACTGCCCCGACCGTGCTAGCCTTTTGAGGCACCCGGAAACGGGTGAGCACCCATGGGCGGGTGGCGGAACGGCAGACGCGCACGGTTCAGGTCCGTGTGTCCGAAAGGATGTGAGGGTTCAAATCCCTCCTCGCCCACTCGGAGTTGGGGGTGGTGTGCCCACGGAGAGCGTGGGCCGCCACTCCTTCGTCATGTTAACCCGGGGGGCGACCCCCGGACCCCCGATGCAGGGGCTCCGCCCCCGCACCCCCGGGCGCTCGCTGCGCTCGCTTTTGGGGGCTTCGCCCCCTTGCCCCCCATGCGACAGTGAGGGTCATCCGCGACTGTGTGGGGCTTCGCCCCTTGCCCCCGGGCGCTCGCTGCGCTCGCTCTTTGGGGGCTTCGCCCCCTCGCCCCCCTGCGGTGGGTGAGGCCCCGTCTCGCACCTTCTGCCACCGTGTGGGGCTCTGGCCCCTGCTCCGGCGACCGTTGGTGCTTAGTTCGCAAGCGCCTGCCGTCACCATTTGCTGTCTCTCCGGGGCTTGCCCCTCGGTGGAGCCGCGTGAGGAGAAGAAGGCCATGGTTGGGAGCGCGCAAGGGGCGCTGTTGCCGCGGTCTGCGTGTGGGCCGTACCTGCGGGCCCGCACGATCGTTGACGAGATCTAGGGCATGAGCGGGGGACCGTCGTGCCGGCTTCGCCAACGGGCATGAAGTGGCCGCATGAGACGACAACGGGAGGATGACCGTGCGACCGGAAGAGATCACCGAGGTTCTGAACCGGCCCATCAGCCAGGAGCTGCTGGCCCGTGACCTGACCCGTCTGGCATATGTCGCCAAGGACGGTACACCGCGGGTCATCCCGATCGGGTTCGCCTGGAACGGGTCCGAGGTCGTCATGTGCACGTCGAAGAACGCCCCGAAGCTGCGGGCCCTGAGCGAGAACCCGATGGTCGCGCTGACCATCGACACCGAGGTGCACCCGCCAAAGATCCTGCTCATCCGGGGGCGGGCCGAGCTCGACTACGTCGATGGCATCCCGGACGAGTACATGGAGGCGAACACCACCTACGAGATGACTCCCGAGCAGCGGGTCGAGTGGGAGGCGGAGGTGCGTTCCCTCTACAGCGACGGCATGGTCCGGATCGTCGTGACCCCCACGTGGGCGAAGCTGATCGACTTCGAGACGACCCTTCCCAGCGCGGTCGAGGAGCTGGTCCGGCGGCGGGAGGAGCGTCAGCGCGCCTGAGCGGTCTGCCGTCGCCACCGTCTGCCTCTGCCCACATGCCAGACGCGCCATCACCCGCTGCGCCGTCCCGTTGACCTCTCAGGTCATCAGTCCGGGCGCGGCGGTCCCGGCTAGGTGTCGCGCGGTCGGCCTCCCATGGGGCGCCTGCCGGGCGCACCGGTAACGAGAGGGTGGGGGCTGGGCCGAGTTCGCCAGCCGTGCAGGGGCACTTGGGCGGGAAGCTGGGCCGTCCCCCGCCGCGTCTCAGGTGAGAGGACGGCCGTTGGCGATCTGTCGACCCCTGCCCTGTGGGGGGGCATCACGTAATAGCGGGGCGCTCGTTACGAGGCCCACCATTCAGTTGCCGTGATCGATATCTGGCTGATCGCCACGTCCAAGGGCTTTTATGGCCACGGTCCATGTGGCTTGGTCGTTGGGTTGTATTGCGGGTGTATTGAAAAACGCATACGGCGCTGCAACAGGCGGTCCGTTTCGGTGTTGGCATGTATTACAGCGCAGCATCGGCCCGGGGTGCCCGTGTGCGGCGGTCGCTCAGGGCGTTCACTTCGTCGCTTTCGGTGGCCAGAGTAGGTCAGGGCGCGCTGGACGAGGGCGTCATTCCGGTGGCGGTCTCTGTGTTCGACCGGGGGATTCCGGGGGTTCGCAAGCTCGACCGGGATCTTTATGGCGCCCTGCAGCGGGCGGCGGTCGACGCGGAGGCCGATGGGGTCGAGCTTCTCGTCAACAGTGGCTGGCGGTCGCCCGAGTATCAGCGGCGGATGTTCGACCGCGCCGTCCTCAAGTACGGGTCGCGGGAAGAGGCCGCGCGTTGGGTGGCCACCGCTGAGACGTCCGCCCATGTGTTGGGTGAGGCGGTCGACGTCGGTCCGCCCGACGCCGCGGCCTGGCTGGGCGAGCACGGGGCCGCGTACGGGCTGTGCCAGATCTACGCCAACGAGCCCTGGCATTACGAGCTGCGGCCCGGCGCCGTCGAGCCCATGTACGCGGACCCCACCGAGGACCCGAGGATGCGGTCGTGAACCGGCCGCCCACCTTGCAGACGCTGCCCGAGTCGGTCGCCGCGAACGTGGCCCTGATCCGCGCGCGGACTCGGAGCACGATCATGGCGGTGGTCAAGGCCGACGGTTACGGGCACGGTGCCGTCACGGTCGCCAAGGCCGCCGTCGCCGCCGGGGCCGGGTGGCTCGGGACGACGAGCGTCGCGGAGGCTCTCACGTTGCGGGCAGCGGGGCTGACGGTGCCGATCCTTACGTGGCTGCATCCTTCGGGGATCGACTGTGAGGCCACGGGGATCGATATCGCGGTCGGGTCGGTCGACGAGCTCGGTGAGCTTGCGGCGCGGGCTGTGTCGCCGGTACGGGTTCATCTCCATGTGGACACTGGAATGTCCCGTGGCGGCTGCCCGCGCGGGCAATGGGACGAGCTGTTCCGCCTTGCCAAGCGTGCCCGGAACGTCCGGGTGGTGGGCGTCATGGGGCACCTTCCGCTGGCCGACCGCGCCGATCCCGCGTCGAACGCGCCGGCGGTCGCCGTCATGCGGCAGGCGCAGAAGGCGGTGCACGCGGCGGGGTTCGGTTCGCCGCTGACCCATCTCGCGGCCACGTCGGGGGCGCTGACCGACCCGGCGACGCACTTCGACATGGTGCGCGTCGGGGCGGGGCTGGTCGGCATCGATCCGTCCGGGACCGTGGAGATGCGCGGCGCGTCGCGGTTGACCGCCCCGATCGTGCACACGGCCGCGGTTCCCGCCGGGACCGCGGTCGGTTACGGCGGTGCCTACGTCACCGATCGTCCGGGCCATCTGAGCGTCCTTCCCGTCGGGTACGCCGACGGGATCCCGCGGGAGCTCTCGTCCCAGGCCGGCGTCGAGATCCGCGGGCGCCGCCACCCCGTGGCCGGACGGGTCTCGATGGATCAGATCGTGGTCGACACGGGGGCCGAGTACTTCCCGGTCGGGACGCGCGCGACCGTGTTCGGCCCGGACGGGGGAGCCGTCCCGACCGTCCAGGACTGGGCCCGCTGGGCCGGGACCATCCCGCACACCATCGTCACCGGCATCGGGCCGCGTGTGGAGAGGAGCGTCGCATGACACGGCGGGTCGTGGTGATCGGCGGCGGGGAGAGCGCCGAGCACGATGTCTCCCTGGCCACCGCGGCGGCGGTCGCCGAGGCGCTGCGAGGCGGCGGATTCGACGTCGTCGAGCTGACCATCGACCGTGATGGGACGTGGCGGCGGGGAGCGGAGGCGCTCGGGGCGCCCGGCACCGGGTCCCTGGCGGCGGCGCTGGGCGTCATCGGCGCCGACGTCGTCTTCCCCGCGCTCCATGGGCCGTGCGGGGAGGACGGGACCATCGCGGCGCTGTGCGCCCTCGCGCACACGCCGATGGTCGGCTCGGGTCTGCGCGCCGGAGCGCTCGGCATCGACAAGTGGGCGACCAAGCTCGTGGCGGAGGCCGTCGGGATTCGCACCGCCCCCGGGCGGCTGGTGGCGGCGGCGGACATCGCCGATGTCGACTTCCGGGCGAGTGCGGTGGTGAAGCCGGTCTCGGCCGGGTCGAGCTTCGGTGTCGCGCTGGCGCGCGACGCCTCCGAGCTGCGGGACGCGCTGCGGTGCGCGGCGCGGTTCGACGACCGGATCCTGGTGGAGGACGTCGTCCGGGGCCGGGAGATCGACGTGGCCGTCCTGCGGGAGGCCGACGGGCGCCGGTGGGCCTCGCCGCCGCTGGAGATCCACGCCGACGGGCTGTTCGACACGCGGTCGAAGTACGACGGCTCGGCCCGGTTCAGCGTGCCCGCCGACCTCGGCGACACGGACAGGGCGGCGCTGACCGGGGCGGCGCTGCGGATGTTCGACGCGCTCGGCTGCGCCGGCGTCGCCCGGATCGACTTCTTCCTCACCGAGCGCGGACCCGTCCTCAACGAGGTCAACACCATGCCGGGGATGACGGCCGAGTCCCAGGTGCCGCGGATGTTCGCGGCGGCCGGGCTGCGCTACGAGCAGCTGGTCGCGCGCCTGGTCGATGCCGCTGCCGTGCCCGGACTTGGGAGGTCGCCCGTGGGCGTGTGAAGCCGGACGGTCGAACTGATCAGCACGGCCGGTCGTCCAACCGGTTCGTTCCCGCCAGTGGAGGTGGCATGGCCGAGGGGCTGTACGGCTTGGTCGGTACGTTCAGCGGCGTCGTGTTCGTCACGGTGGCGGCGCTGCCGCCGGCCGCGGTGGCGGTGTGGGCGCTGGCGGGTTCCCGGCGCGCCGGCGGCGCCGGGGCGGCATGGCGCATGTCGCTGGCCGAGGTCGGCATCCTCTACGGGACCGTGCCGTGGGTGTGGATGATCATGTTGCCGGGCGCCCGCGGCGGCGTGAACCTGGTGCCGCTGCGGGACCTCTCCGTGATCCTCGACGGAGATCCGGGGACGGCGGCGAGGCAGATCGTCGGGAATCTGCTGGTGTTCGCGGCGCTGGGGTTCTTCGCCCCGCTGCGGTTCGCGGCGCTGGCGTCGGTGCCGCGCATGCTGGCGGTCGGGGCCGGCTGCTCGGTTCTGGTCGAGACGGCGCAGTACGTGTTGCGCTTGGACCGGGTGTCCTCGGTGGACGACGTGCTGCTCAACGCGGCCGGTGCCGGGATCGCCGCGGTGGCGTCGCGCCGCTGGTGGCGCGCGGCGAAGGGAATGTCGCCCGATCGTCCGCTGTCTGCTCCGGCGGCGGGGCGGTGAGCTGACCGGGCCCGGTTTGCATACGTCGGCGATATGCCGGGCTACGTACCCTTCGAGCATGCGTGTGCTGATCGTGGAGGACGAGCCCTACCTGGCCGAAGCCGTCCGGGACGGTCTGCGGCTGGAGGCGATCGCCGCCGACATCGCCGGGGACGGCGACTCCGCCCTCGAACTGCTCGGCGTCAACTCCTACGACCTGGCCGTCCTCGACCGCGACATCCCCGGGCCGTCCGGCGACGAGATCGCCCGGCGCATCGTCGCCTCCGGCAGCGGCATGCCGATCCTCATGCTCACCGCCGCCGACCGGATCGACGACAAGGCGTCCGGGTTCGAGCTCGGCGCCGACGACTACCTCACCAAGCCGTTCGAGCTCCGCGAGCTCGTCCTGCGGCTGCGGGCGCTCGACCGCAGGCGCGCGTACGTCCGGCCCCCGGTCAGCGAGATCGCGGGGCTGCGCGTGGACCCTTTCCGCCGCGAGGTGTTCCGGGACGGACGCTACGTCGCGCTCACCCGCAAGCAGTTCGCGGTCCTCGAAATCCTCGTCGCCGCCGAGGGCGGTGTCGTCAGCGCCGAAGAGCTGCTCGAGCGGGCCTGGGACCAGAACGCCGACCCCTTCACCAATGCCGTGCGCATCACCGTTTCCGCATTGCGCAAACGGCTCGGTGAACCGTGGCTGATCGCCACGGTGCCCGGTGTCGGCTACCGCATCGACACCGGCGAGAGCGATGGATAGGCGTCCGGGGCTGAGCGCCCGGCTGAAACTGACCCTCAGCTACGCCGGATTCCTTTTCCTGGCGGGCGGTCTTCTGCTGGCCGTCGTGTGGGTGTTCCTGCTGCGCTACGTCCCGGACGGCCCCATCATGGCGCTCGGATTCGTGCCCAACCGCTCGGATCTCCTGCGCGCCTTCGTGCCCCGCGCGATCACGGCGCTGGCGTTCCTCCTGCTGTTCGGCCTGCTGGGCGGCTGGATCCTCGCCGGCCGGATGCTTGCGCCGCTCACCCGGATCACGGACGCGGCGCGGATGGCCGCGAACGGGTCGCTGTCCCACCGGATCCGCCTCGAGGGCCCGAACGACGAATTCCGCGTGCTCGCCGACGTGTTCGACACCATGCTGGAACAGCTCGAATCCCACGTCACCGAGCAGCAGCGGTTCGCCGCCAACGCCTCCCACGAACTGCGCACCCCGCTGGCGATTTCGCAGACGCTCCTCGACGTCGCCCGCAACGACCCCACGCGGGACCAGGGCGACCTGATCGAACGACTCCATACCGTCAACGCGCGGGCGATCGACCTCACCGAGGCGCTTTTGCTGCTGAGCCGCAGTGACCGCAGGAGTTTCACCCGCGAGCCCGTCGACCTGTCTCTTGTCGCCGAAGAAGTCGCCGAAACGCTGCTTCCGCTGGCGGAGAAGCGAAAGATCACGCTTGAGGTCACCGGGGAGGCGACACGGATTGTGGGGTCTGGGGAACTGATCCTGCGGATGGTGACGAACCTCGTCCAGAACGCGATCGTGCACAACCTTCCCGACGGCGGGACCGTGACCGTCCACACCGAGTCGCAGTACGACGTGAGCGTGCTGCGGGTCGAGAACACGGGGCGGCTGCTTCCTTGGGAGCTGGTTCCGACCCTTACTGAGCCCTTCCAGCGCGGGACGCGGCGTGTGCGCAACGACGACGAGCACGCCGGTGTCGGCCTCGGGCTGGCCATCGTGCACAGCATCGTCCGGGCACATGACGGGAGCCTCGACCTGACGCCCCGGCCTGAGGGCGGTCTTATCGTCACGATCCGACTCCCCCGGTTGGCGCCGGTCCCGTCCCCGAACGGGAGTCTCGCGGGTCGATGGGACGTCCGGTGACGCCGACCCCATCGGGGCTGCTGACGTCCGCCGGGTGAGTCGCCTGACCTTCGGTGGATGCGCGTCCCGCCGCGGCTTGAGTGGACGTGGTTCAGAGCCGTCAGACCTGTGGAGTCTGGCGGCCCTGACGGGAGACGTCGGTCAGGACTTGTTGAAGGTGCGCTTGGCCCACAGGTACGAGAGGGCGGCGATCGCGGCGCACCATGCGGTGGCGATGGCGGCGCTGTTGCCGATCGGGGTGCCGAGGAGCAGGCCGCGGATCGTCTCCATGATGGGGGTGAACGGCTGGTATTCGGCGAACCAGCGCAGGGCGGCGGGCATCGAGTCGGTGGGGACGAAGCCGCTGCCCAGGAAGGGCAGCAGGATCAGTGGCATCGGGGCGTTGCTCGCGGCCTCGGGGGTGGGCGACTTCAGGCCGAGGGCGACCGACAGCCACGTGATCGCCACGGCGAACAGGGTGAGCAGGGCGGCGGTGGCCGCCCATTCGGTGGCGGTGGCGTTGGGGCGGAAGCCGATGGCCAGCGCGATGGCGATGATGACGGCCATGCTCAGCAGCTGCTGGATGACACTGGCGACGACGTGTCCGGTCAGGACGGAGGCCCGGGAGATCCGCATGGTGCGGAAGCGGGCGATGATGCCTTCGGTCATGTCGGTGGCGACCATGACGGCGGTTCCGGTGGCGGCGGTGGCGGCCGCCATGAGCAGGATGCCGGGGACGATGTAGTCGACGTAGGTCCGGCGGTCGCCGCCGAGCCCGCCGCCCAGGGTGCCGCCGAAGACGTAGACGAACAGCAGCAGCAGGATCGCCGGCGTGATGATCAGCTGCACGGTCATGGAGGGGTAGCGGAGCATCCGCTTGAGCTGGCGCCGGACCATGGTGGACGAGTCGCGGGCGGCGAGGGCGAGGGTGCTCATCGGGCGTTCTCCTTCTGGCGGCCGGTCAGGGTGAGGAACACGTCGTCGAGGTCGGGGGTGTGGACGCTCATCTCGGCGATGTCGATCGAGCGCTCGTCCAGCACGGTGAGCAGTTCGCGGATCGCGCGGACGCCGACGTCGCCCGGCACCTGCAGGGTCAGCGCCTCCGGGTCGGCGATGCCCGCGCCGAGGGCGGTGCGGGCCGCGTCGAGCAGGCCGGCGTCGGCGAAGGCGAGTTCGATGTGGCCGCCGGGGATGAGGCGCTTGAGTTCGCCTGCGGTGCCTTCGGCGATCAGCCGTCCGCGGTCGAGGAGGGCGATGCGGTCGGCGAGTTCGTCGGCCTCCTCCAGGTACTGGGTGGTCAGGAAGACCGTCACGCCGCCGGCGACCAGTTCGCGGACGATGCCCCACATGGTGCGGCGGCTGCGCGGGTCCAGGCCGGTGGTCGGTTCGTCCAGGAAGATGAGGCGGGGGTCGCCGACCAGGGTCATCGCCAGGTCGAGGCGGCGTCGCATGCCGCCGGAGTAGGTGCCGGCCGGCTTGCGTCCGGCGTCGGCCAGGTCGAACCGGTCGAGCAGCTCGGCGGCCCTGCGCCTGCCGTCCCGGCGGGAAAGGTGCCGCAGGTCGGCCATCAGGAGCAGGTTCTCCTCGCCGGTGAGCAGCTTGTCGACCGCCGAGTACTGGCCGGTGACGCCGATCGCGCCGCGAACGTCGTCGGCCTGCCGGGCGAGGTCGTATCCCGCGACCCGGACGGTTCCGCCGTCGGCGCGGATCAGGGTGGACAGGATCTGGACGGTGGTCGTCTTGCCTGCTCCGTTCGGGCCGAGCAGGGAGAAGATCGTCCCTTCGGGGACGGTCAGGTCGATGCCGTCGAGCACGACCTTCTCGCCGTTCTTGTCGCGGTAGGACTTGCGCAGCCCTCGGGCCGCGATC
Organism: Actinomadura sp.; assembly: GCF_044508335.1. Lineage (NCBI taxonomy): Bacteria > Bacillati > Actinomycetota > Actinomycetes > Streptosporangiales > Thermomonosporaceae > Actinomadura > Actinomadura sp. Next base: position 19,053 of record NZ_JBIQHY010000040.1, on the reverse strand, counting down.
GCCGGGTTCGTCATCGGGAGGCTCCTTGATCAGGGCTGTCGTCACAGGCTGCGGGCGGGGCGGCGACCGTGTGCGTCGTTGTCTCCTGCCCGGACGGTTGTTTCCGATATTGGAAAAGCTACGTTGCGTTTAGAGATCCATCAACAGCCTTGTTGCGTTTGCTATGCATACATGCAGCTCAGAATTGAGAAATCGTTGCAACTGAGTTGCGAGTAACGCAACGGAGGAGAACGTGGCTCGTTGCAATGGATGTCAGGTGAACGCTATGGTGCCGTCACCGGGAGCGTGAGGGAGGACGCGATGCCAGGGGGCAGGCTCACCCAGCAGGAGCGCCGGCAGATCGCCGCGGGGCTGGCCGACGGGCTCGCCTACGCGGAGATCGCCAGGCGCCTCGGCCGCCCGACCTCCACGGTCACGCGCGAGGTGATGCGCAACGGAGGCCCCACCGGGTACCGCGCCGACCTGGCCCACCACGCCGCCGAACGGCGCGCGCGCCGGCGCGGGCCCGCCGCGCCCCGGGGGGCCGCCCCGGCGCCTCTGCCGCACGGACGCGACGCCGAGGCCCTCCGCGAGTACGAAGAGAACTTCACCGCCGTCCTGATGGCGTCGGGCCTGCCCAAGATGCTGGCGCGGGTGCTGGTCTGCCTCCACACCACCGACTCCGGCAGCCTGACCGCGTCCGAACTCGTCCAGCGTCTCCAGGTGAGCCCGGCGTCCATCTCCAAGGCGATCGCTTCGCTGGAGAGGTACACGCTCGTCCGCCGGGAGCGCGACGAGAACCGCCGCGAGCGGTACGTCGTCGACAACGACCTCTACTACCAGTCGATGATGGCCAGCGCCCGCGACATCGCCGACCAGGTCGAGGTCATCCGGCACGGGGTCGAAGTGCTCGGCTCCGGCACCCCGGCCGCGCTCCGCCTCGAGAAGATCGCCCGCTACCTCGACTACGTCGGCGAGCGTTTCGCCCGCGCCGCGGAAGAGGCTCGCGACCTCCTCTATGCAAACCCCGAAGGGTCGCCGGCCGAGCCGAGCGGCTAGGCGGCCGCCGCGGTGTCCCACACCGCCGCGGCGGCCGCCCACCTGCGGGTCACGGCCGCCAGGTCCGCTCCTCGTGCGGGATCATCAGGTCGGCGCCGCGCGGGGGCGGGTAGGGGCGGCTGCCGCGGAAGTCGCTCAGCTGCATCGTCCGGCTGATGTCGCTCGGGCTGACCAGCCCCACGACCTGCCCGCCGTCGCCCAGCACCACGGCGCGGCCGTCGGTGCAGCCGGCCATGCGGGGCAGCAGGTCGGTCAGCAGGTCGTCCGGATGGGCGGTCGGCACCTGGTCGGGCGGGCACGCGATGTCGGCGAGGCGGAGCACCGAGCGCTCCTCCGGGGCCGTCGACCGGATGCGGTTCAGCGTCACCAGGCCCGCCAGGCGGCCGTCCTCGACCAGCGGGTAGGTGGAGAAGCGGTGCGACAGGACGACCTGGTCGATGAGGCTCTGCACCGTCCGCGCGGCGTCCGCCACGACGGGGTCGGGGGTCATGACCTCGCCGACGCGGACGCCGTGCAGCGCCGCGTTGACCCGGGTCTGCTGCTCCTCGGAGCTGGCGGCGCCGACGACGAAGAGGCCGATCAGGATCAGCCACAGCCCGCCGAAACCGACGCCGACGACGAACTGGATGAACCCGAAGGCGATCAGGATGTAGCCGAACAGGCGGCCGGCGCGGGCGGCGGTGACGGCGGCGGCGGTCCGGTCGCCGCGGCGCCACCACAGGAACGCGCGCAGGACCCGCCCGCCGTCCAGCGGCGCGGCGGGGATCAGGTTGAAGACGGCGAGCAGCCCGTTGATCCCGGCCAGGTAGGCGAGCGTCTCCACGCCGAGGCCGGGGCCGGTCGCGGCGTGCGCCACCGCGGCGGCGACCGCGAAGACGCCGCCGACGACGAGGCTGGCGAGCGGGCCGACGACGGCGATGCGCAGGTCCGCGCCCGCCGAGCGCGGTTCGCCGCGCAGCTCGGCGACGCCGCCGAGCAGCCACAGCGTGATGCCCGCGACCTCGATGCCGTTGCGCCGCGCGACGACCGCGTGCGCCAGCTCGTGGACCAGCAGCGACACCAGGAGCAGCAGTGCGCTGACGATGCCCGCCAGGACGTAGGCCCAGGTGGCGAGGCCCGGCTTCACCTCGGGGAACCTGCCGAAGGCCAGCCCGAAGACCAGGATCACCACGATGACGATCACGCTGTAGTTGAGACCGACTCTGATGCCGGCGATACGGCCGAGCCGGATCGACTCCCTCATCGGTCTCCCTCGTCCGCCGCGCTTCCCGGGTAGCGATGAGTTACCCGCTGCCCGGACGTTCTATGCCGTCCAGCGCCCCCGCGAAGCCCCATCCCGCACGGCTTTCCGCAGCCGCGACACCGGACGCGCCGCCGGCCTGCGGGCACTCCTGCGATGGGGCGGTCTCCGCCGCGCGCATAGCGGGTGGGGGCGGGTGGTTTCGCGGATTGGGCGGGTAACGCGGAGGCATGGACAGACTGACGCGCGGACTGATCGCCGGCGCCGCCGGGACCACCGCCCTCAATGTGGTGACGTACCTCGACATGGCGCTTCGGGGACGTCCCGCCAGCAGTACCCCCGACCAGAGCGTGGAGATGATCGCGGACGCTGCCGGAGTCGGACTCGGCGACGGTGAGAAGGCGGAGAACAGGAAGGCCGGGCTCGGCCCGATGCTCGGTTTCGGGACCGGCCTCGGCGCCGGCGCCGTGTACGGCGCGGTCGCCGGGGGCCGCAGCGTCCCGAAGCCGGTCGCGACCGCGGCCCTGACGGTGCTCGCCATGCTCGGTTCGAGCGCGCCGATGACGGCGCTCGGCCTGACCGACCCCCGCGAATGGTCGGCGGCGGACTGGCTGATGGACGCCGTGCCCCACCTCGCCTACGGCGCCGTCGCCGCCGGCGTTTACGACGCCCTGAACTGACGCCGTCCGCGGCCGGGCTGCAACCCGGCCGGGCGCCGCGGGGTTCAGAGGGTCCACGTCCGATCGGGCGTGGACGCTCTCTGAAAGGGAAACTCATGGATCTGCGGCTTGCCGGACGCGTCGCCGTCGTCACCGGGGCGTCGAAGGGCATCGGACTGGCGGTCGTGCGGACGCTGCTGGACGAGGGCGCCCGCGTGGCGGCGGTGTCGCGCAAGCCGGGACCGGAACTGGACGCGCTCGCCGGGCCGGACCTGCTGCACGTCCCCGCCGACCTCATGGACCCGGCCGCCCCGGCGACGGCCGTGGAGCGGGCCGTGGCGGAGTTCGGCGCGCTCGACGTGCTGGTCAACAACGCGGGAGGCCCGCCGCCCGGGGCGACGCTGCCGCGGTTCGGTTTCGCGGGCCTGTCGGACGACGACTGGCGCGACATGTTCGAGTTCAACCTGTTCGCGGTGGTCCGGGCGGTGCGGGCGGCGGTCCCGCATCTGCTGCGGAGCGGCGCGGCGTCGATCGTGAACGTGTCGTCGGGCAACGGGCGGCGCCCCGGGCCGATGAACCACGACTACAACGCGGCGAAGGCGGCGCTGAACAACCTGACCAAGGGGATGTCGGAAGAGTTCGCGCCGCAGGGCATCCGGGTCAATTCGGTCTCGCCGGGCCCGGTCCGGACACCGTGGTGGACGGACGAGGGCGGCGCCGCCGACGTCATCGCCGCGGCGACCGGCTCCGACCGCGACGCGGTGCTGGACGGCGGCGCCGCCGAGATGATGGGCCTCACGACCGGCCGCCTCGCCGACCCGCAGGAGGTCGCGGACGTGATCGTCCACCTGGCGTCGCCGCGCTCGGCGAGCACGACCGGCGCCGACTACGCGGTCGACTCCGGTTTCCTCAAGGAGATCTGAGGCATGGGCTTGCCCGTGGCCGTCCAGAACACCGGCCACGGGCAGCGCCCGGCGCCCGTGGAAATTGCTTTGCCGCCCGGGTGCCCTCCGCGCTAGAGAATGGGACATGCGCAAGCTCGTGCCGCCGACCACCGCCGTTCATGAATCCTTCCTGGACGCGATGGAAGAGTTCCGCGCGGAAGGCCGAGCGGACCCCCGTGACGAGAGCTCGATCGCGCAGGAACTCCGCGAATTCGGCGACACCTGGCGCGACCCCGAGGTGTTCGGCCGCTACGTGCAGATGCTGGTGGACGAGCAGCGGACTCCCCGCCGCGAAGGCTTCGTGACGGCCACCAACCTCTGGTTGATCGACGGGGACGAATATCTCGGCCGCATCGCGATCCGCCACCGGCTCAACGACTTCCTCCGCGAAATCGGCGGTCACATCGGCTACGACGTCCGCAAATCCGCGCGCCGCCGCGGCCACGCCACGTACATGCTCAAGGAAGCGCTCCCGATCGCACGTTCGCTCGGCATCGAATCCGCGCTGATCACCTGCGATGTGGACAATGTCGCCTCCCGCAAGGTGATCGAGGCCAACGGCGGCGTGTTCGAGGGAGAGCACGGCGGCAGACTCCGCTTCTGGACCCCCACCGCCTAGCCGCCCACCGCCCCTCGGCAAGGCGGCGCTCCCTCCGGGGCGCACCTTGGCGAGGCCGGCGCGCATGTCGGTGAGGGTGAGCGTCGCCCAGTAGGCGAGGTCCCGTTCGGTCGCCGGGCCGTGGCCGGGACATGCGGCCTTCAGCGCCAGCCGAGCTCGGGCGCCACGTAGGTCAGGATGTTCTCCAGGACGTGCGCGTTGTAGTCCACGCCCAGCTGGTTGGGGACGGTGAGCAGCAGCGTGTCGGCGGCCTGGACGGCCTCGTCGCCGGCGAGCTGCTTGACCAGCACGTCCGGCTCGGCCGCGTACGTGCGCCCGAAGACCGCCCTGGTCTTCTCGTCGATCATCCCGATCTGGTCGCGCGAGTCGGCGTCGCGGCCGAAGTAGGCGCGGTCCAGATCGCTGGTCAGCGCGAAGATGCTGCGGCTGACGGACACGCGCGGCTCGCGTTCGTGTCCGGCGTCCTTCCACGCCTGCCGGTACGCCTCGATCTGCTTGCGCTGCTGGACGTGCAGCGGCTCGCCCGTCTCGTCGTCCTTCAGCGTGGAGCTCTGCAGGTTCATGCCGAGTTTCGCCGCCCACACGCTGGTGGCGTTGGAGCCCGAGCCCCACCAGATGCGGTCGCGCAGCCCCTCCGAATGCGGCTCGATGCGCAGCAGCCCGGGCGGGTTCGGGAACATCGGGCGCGGGTTCGGCTGAGCGAAGCCCTTGCCCTCCAGCACCGTGAGCAGCACCTCGGTGTGCCTGCGCGCCATGTCGGCGTCGGTCTCGCCCTCGGCCGGCTCGTACCCGAAGTACCGCCACCCGTCGATGACCTGCTCCGGCGACCCCCGGCTGATGCCGAGCTGGAGCCGCCCACCGGAGATCAGGTCGGCGGCCCCGGCGGTCTCGGCGAAGTACATCGGGTTCTCGTACCGCATGTCGATCACGCCGGTGCCGATCTCGATCCGCGAGGTCTTCGCGCCGATCGCGGACAGCAGCGGGAAGGGCGAGGCCAGCTGCCTGGCGAAGTGGTGCACCCGGAAGTAGGCGCCGTCGGCGCCCAGCTCCTCCGCGGCCACGGCGAGATCGATCGACTGCAGCAGTGCGTCCGCCGCCGACCGGGTCCGCGAGCCCGCGCCGTCGCTCCAATGACCGAACGAGAGAAAGCCGATCTTCTTCACATCGGCGTCAACCGTCTCGGCGCCCTCGGGATTCCGGCGTGGGGTCAGGCGGACCCCAAGTGCCGGGAAAGGTTCGGTTCAGCTCGCCGGCCGGCCCGCCTGGACGAACGCGACCCGGCCGAACCTGTGGTCGGAGTGCGCGACCTCCCGGGCGTCGGCGAACCCGGCCCGGGTGAGCAGCGCGACGATGCCGTCGTCGTGGTCGCCGGCCGCGGCGGGGGCATGGGCCGTCCGGGGACGGATGAGGCCGGGCAGGTGCCGGAGGGCGTGGGCCGGGCCGCCGCCGTGCGAGTCGTGCCCGCCGCCTCCGCCGGACGCCGGGCCGCCGAAGTCGGCGATGGTGATCTTTCCCCCGGGCCGGAGGGCGCGCAGCGCGTCGCGCGCGAACGCGTCCCGGCTCTCGTCGTCGACGTGGTGCAGGGCCAGCGCGGAGACCACATGGTCCAGCGAGGCGTCCTCGGCGGGGATGCGGTCGGCGTACCCCTGCACGAGGGTGAGGGCGACGCCGCGGCGGCGCGCCTTGCGCGCCGCTCTGCGCAGGGCGGCGCGGTCGGGGTCCAGGCCGGTCACCCGCGCGCTCGGCTGGGCCGCGAGGACGGCGAACGACAGGTTGCCCGTGCCGCAGCCGACGTCGGCGACCGCCTGCCCGGGTTCGATCCCGGCGATCTCGACCGCGCGCCGGTGCAGCACGCGGACGCCGCCCAGCCGGGTGAGGGCGTCGTAGAACGGCAGAAGCCAGGTCTTGCCCGCGCCGGGCAGGAACGGGCGGTCGCGCTCCTGCGGCGTGCGGTGGTCGAGGATGCGTACGCGGGCGGAAGCCGCCATGGGTGCTCCTTGTGCGTCAGGTGGCGGGCCGGCCTGCGGTGGCTCGCGGCCGATCCCGGGTCATCACCTCCAGTCTTGGATATTCCGTGGATCTGGAGCAGGACATACTTTGGCGGCTATGGGACATTCTTCGGTCGGTGCCCCGCTGGGCGCCGGGGCGGCGCTGGGCACGGTGCGGCTCGACGGGACGCCCGTCTACCGCTACCGGCAGCGGCCCGGCGCGCCCGCGGTGTCGGTGATCCGGTTCGACGGCGCGGCCCACGCCGGCCTCCCGCCGAACCACCGCCACGCCCACGACTTCCTCACGCTCGTCTACGTCGAGGAAGGCGCGGGCTCGGTCGTCATCGACGGCACGGAGCGGCCGCTGCGCGCCGGCGACGTGCACGCCGTGTCGCCCGGTCAGGTCATCGAGGCCGCGGCCGTCGCCGAACTCGCCGGCGGCCGGGCCTGGGCGGTCGCGTTCCTCCCGGACGCCGTCCCGGCCCTGGCGTCGGTCTCCCCGCTGGCGTGGGCGCACCAGCCCCTCCTCGCCCTGTTCGCGCCCGGCGCGGGGTACGGGCGGGTGGCCGCGCCCGACCGGGCGGCCTGGTCGGCGTGGGCGGCCGAGCTGGCCGCGGAACTCGCCGATCCGGGCCGCCTCGGCGCCCACGAGGCCGCCGCCGCCGCGCTCACCCGGCTGCTGGTGGCCGCCGCGCGGCTGGCGCCCGCCGCGCCCGGCGCACCGGATCCGCTCGTCGAGCAGGTCTTCGCCGAGATCGAGGCCGTGTTCCGCGAACCGGTCTCCGCCTCGGACGTCGCCCGCGCGCTCGGCTACACCCCCGGGCACCTCACGACCGTCCTCCGCAGGCGCACCGGGCGGCCCCTGCTCGAATGGATCACCGAGCGGCGCATGATCGAAGTGCGCCGGATGCTGCGCGAGACCGACCTGCCGCTCGACGCCGTGGCGGCCCGGGCCGGGCTGCGCGACGCCGCCTACCTCGTCCGGCGATTCCGCGGCCGCTACGGCATCACCCCGCAGCGATGGCGTCGCGCCGAACGAGCATGGCCCTGACGGCCGTCACTCCCCGGGGGGCGTCCGGTCAGTCCTTGCCGGTGACCCCGGCGAGGAATTCGGCGCGGGTGCGGGCGTCGGTGCGCAGGAGCCCGAGAAGCGTGGACGTCAGGGTGCGCGTGCCGGTGGCTTGGACGCCGCGCAGGGTCATGCAGGTGTGCTCGGCTTCGATGACGACCCCGACGCCCTTGGGCGCGAGGTTGTCCTGGAGCCAGTCGGCGACCTGCTTGGTGAGGCGTTCCTGCACCTGGGGACGGCAGGCGAAGTGCTCCACGATCCGGGCGAGCTTGGACAGCCCCAGGATGCGCTGGCCCGGGAGGTAGCCGACGTGGGCGGTGCCGACGAACGGCAGGAGGTGGTGCTCGCACACCGAGCGCAGCGGGATCGAGCGGACGAGGACGAGTTCGTCGTAGCCCTCGTCGTTGGGGAAGGTGGTGAGGTCGAAGGGCCGCGGGCTGAAGAGTTCGGCGTACGCGTGGGCCATGCGGCGCGGTGTGCCGCGGAGGCTTTCGGAGTCGGTCGCCACGCCCAGCGCCGCGAGGAACTGGGCGGCGGCCTCTTCGGCGGCGTCGAGGTCCACGCCGCTGTCGTCGGGCACGACGTGCAGGGGCCCGCGGGCGCGGGCGGCGGCGTCGGGCAGGTGGACGGAGTTCATCTGAGAGTGCATGTCGGTTTCGCCTTCGTTGTCGAGTGCGGACGGCGGACGGCGCGTCCGCGCTCAGGCGTCCAGGAGCCGGTCGAGCGGCGCGTCCGGGTCGGCGAGCGCGGCGGGGTCGATCGTCCGGCCCGACCGCACGAGGCGCTGGATGTCCTTGTTGACGTCCCAGATGTTGACGTTCATGCCGGCCAGGACGCGGCCGCCGGCGAGCCAGAAGGCGATGAACTGCCGGGCGGCGAGGTCGCCGCGGACGACGACGTCGTCGCAGCTCTCGGGTTCGGCGTATCCGGAGTACTCCATGCCGAGGTCGTACTGGTCGGTGTAGAAGTACGGCAGGCGGTCGTAGACGGCGTCCTCGCCGAGCATCGAGGCCGCGGCGACGGCGGGCTGGTTCAGGGCGTTGGCCCAGTGCTCGACCCGGATGTGCCTGTGCAGCAGGGGGTGGAAGGCGTTGGCGACGTCTCCGGCGGCGTACACGTCCGGGTCGTTGGTGCGCAGGGAGGCGTCGACCAGGACGCCGTTGCCGACGTCCAGCCCGGCGCCGGCGGCCAGGGACGTGTCGGGCGCGGCGCCGATGCCGACGACCACCGCGTCGGCGTCGATGCGGGTGCCGTCCGCCAGCCGCACACCGGTCGCCTTGCCCGCGTCCCCGGTGATCTCGGTGATCTTGGCGCCGAGCCGCAGATCCACGCCGTGCTCGCGGTGCAGATCGGCGAAGACGCCCGCGATCTTCGGCCCGAGGACCCGCTGCAGCGGCAGCTCGTCGGCCTCCAGCACGGTCGCCTCGACGCCCGCCAGCCGGGCGGCGGCGGCCACCTCCAGGCCGATCCACCCGCCGCCGACGAACGCGACCCGGCGGGCCTGCCGGAACCTGCCCCGGATCGCCTCGGAGTCCCCCAGCCGGCGCAGGTAGAGCACGCCGTCCAGGTCGGCGCCGGGCACGGGGAGGGGCCGCGGGGTGGCGCCGGTGGCCAGCAGCAGCTTGTCGTAGGCGATCGTTCCGCCATCGGCGAGGGCGACCGTCTTGCGGTCCCGGTCCAGCTCGGTGACGCGCGTGCCCAAGCGCAGCTCGACCTGGTGGCCGTCGTACCAGTCACCCGGGTGCACGAACACCTTCTCGCGCTCCTGTCCGCCCTGCAGGTAGCCCTTCGACAGCGGCGGACGCTCGTACGGCCGCTCGCTCTCTTCGCCGATCAGCACGACGCGGCCGGTGAAGCCGCGCTCGCGCAGCGCCTCGGCCGCCTTGGCGCCGGCCAGGCCCGCCCCGACGATGACGAAGGTTGGTTCGGTGCTCATCGCTGCTCTTCCTCTCCTCGCCGGCCGTGGCGGCCGGACGGTGGTCGATGTGGTACGGCCGGGGCTCGGATTCGCGCGCCGAACCGGCCCCGGCCGTCGTCGAGGCGGCCGCCCCCGTCGTCCCCCGGCCGCCCGCGGGCAGTCGATGCGCGGGCAGGCGAGGGCGCACCGTACGCGCGTGCACTTCGATGCACGCTAATTTCACCAACAAGTATTGGTGTTATTCGCCGAATACGTCAAGAGGGCCAGGCTCTTGCTTCTTTCGACCGGCTACGTTCGCGATATCTCGATGCACGGCGAGTGATCTCCACGCGGTGCCGCACCAGCCTCCGCACGACGCAGAGCGGCGGCCTGCCATGGCGCTCGTGCGTCAGCGGAAGAGCTGCCGGGTCATGACCTCTTC
>NZ_JBIQHY010000040.1:0-9057 GCF_044508335.1 Actinomadura sp. | reverse complement strand
GGCCTGCCATGGCGCTCGTGCGTCAGCGGAAGAGCTGCCGGGTCATGACCTCTTCGAGGGTGCCCCGGGGGTCGTCGGCGGGGTCCGCCGTCCGCCAGGCGATGACGCGGTCGGGCCGGACGAGGACGGTGCCGCCGGCCCCGATCCCGTACGCCTTCGCGAAGCGGTCCTCCTTGTCGACGACCGGGCCGGTGGCGGCGATGCCGTGGGCCTTCAGCGGGAATCCCTCGGACGCGGCCAGCGAGGCGGCGGCATCGCGCCACGCCTGTCCTTCCGAGCCGGTGAGCAGGACGAAGTCGTCCCGGACGAGGTCGAGCGTGGAGATCGAGACGCCGTCGCGTTCCAGCGGAAGGTGCGGCGCCCGGGTGCCGGGGCGGCCGGTGGGGTTCCGCGGGTCCTCAAGAGGGGGCTGCTCGTCCGACCGGTAGACCTGCCCGAGCTCGATGGACGCGTCGTCCAGCGGATCCATGAGGTCGTTCTTGGGGAGGGAGTCGTCCACCCTCAGGACATAGCGGGTGTAAGCCTGCTCGGAGGTCAGGTGACCGATCGGCCGGCGTTCCGGGTCGTAGGTGTCCAGGAGCCCCGCGCCCGCCGCGCCGCTGTGCACCATGGCGAGCTTCCAGGCCAGGTTGGCCGCGTCGGCGATGCCGGTGTTGCCGCCGAAACCGCCGGTCGGCGGCATGACGTGCGCGGCGTCCCCGACGAGGAAGACGCGCCCGTCCTGGAATCGCGCGGCCGATCCGGCGGCCGCGCCCCACCGCTGCACGTTGTCGATCTCGACGGGGAACTCGGGGCCGGCGCCGAGCGCCGTCCGCACGAAGCCGGCGCACTGCTCGGTGCTGATGTTCTCGCCGACGTTGCTGTCGCGGGAGCCGTCCGGGCCGATGGTGGCGAAGACGGCGAGGAACCCGGAGTCGGCGTTGATCGAGAAGCGGAAGAACCCCAGCAGCTCAGGGTGGTTGACGTACACGACGCTGAGGTTGCGGTCCCCGAGCATCCCGCGGACGTCGGCCTTGAAGTAGATGGTGACGCAGTCGGCGAAGACGCCGCGGCCGTTCACCTCGATCCCGAGCGCCTTCCGCACGGGGCTGTGCGCGCCGTCGGCCGCGACGAGGTACCGCGAGCGGACGGTCTGTTCCGCTCCACGGTCACGTGGCCGTATGACGGACGTGACGCCGTCGTCGTCCTGTTCGAAGTGCACGAGCTCGGTCGCGAAGCGGTGGTCGGCCCCGAGCTCGCGCGCGCGGTCGCGCAGCAGCGGCTCCAGCCCGATCTGCGTGATGAACAGCCGCGATGTCGGGCTGAGCCGCTCAACCCCGTCGTTGTAGGACCGGTAGAAGTACTTCAGCTCCCGGCCGGCCAGGCTCTCCACGGCGATGATCGCCCCGTTCTGGACGAACTCCCGCTCCGCCGCGGCGTCGACGGCCTCCTGCATGCCGACGCCGCGGAAGACCTCCATCGTTCCCTGGTGGAACGACGCCGCCCTGGGGTGGATCGCGGTGCCCCGATGCTGTTCGACCAGCATGTGCGGCACTCCCCGCGCCGCGAGAAGAAGCGAGGTGGTCAGCCCGACCAGGCTGCCCCCCGCGATGAGAACGGGAACCTCGTGATCGGCCATCGGATTCCATCCCTCCCGTCGCCTCGTGGGCGGAGCCCGAGTCCTGCTCTCAGCGATCACTCCGCCGCCGCGCGAATACCCGGATCGTACACTTGTCCGTATGGCGGACAACAGAGCAAATCGGGCATCACATGGGCAAACCGCGAGACAAGCGCACGTCCCGACCCGCCGCCCCTGAAACAGATCAGCAGTAGGTAGCGGCACCGCGACACCAGGTGAACGCCGTCGCCGCGCAGCAGGCCAGGGCACATCGAATGGGCGCGGCCGCCAGTAGGGGTTGCTGCTTGAAGGCGGGCATCGGGGTGTCGTGGAGGCGGCGGCCTCGCGCTCAGGTCACCAGGCCGTTGCGGTAGGCGTAGACGACCGCCTGCACGCGGTCGCGCAGGTCCAGCTTGGTGAGGATGCGCGACACGTACGTCTTCACGGTCTCCTGGCTGATCACCAGTTCCGCGGCGATCTCGCTGTTGGAGAGGCCGTTCGCGATGAGGCGCAGCACCTCCAGCTCGCGCGGCGTCAGCGCGGTGTCGTCCGGCCCGTCGCCGGCCGGGCGGATCCGCGCCGCGAACCGGCCGACGAGCTGCCGCGTCACCTCGGGGGCCAGCAGCGCGGCGCCGCTCGCGACGGTGCGGATGCCGTGCAGCAGCTGCGCCGGCGGGGCGTCCTTGAGCAGGAACCCGCTCGCCCCCGCGCGCAGCGCCTCGTAGACGTACTCGTCCAGGTTGAACGTCGTCACCACGAGCACCTTGACCGGGTCGGGAACGCCCATCCCGGCCAGCAGGCGGGTCGCCTCGATGCCGTCCAGGACCGGCATCCGGACGTCCATCACCACGATGTCCGGCTTCAGCCTGCGGGCGAGGTCGACGGCGGTGCGCCCGTCGCCGCACTCGCCCACCACCTCGAGGTCGGGCTGGGCGTCGATGATCGTCGTGAAGCCGGTGCGGATCAGTGCCTGGTCGTCGCAGACCAAGACCCGTACCGGCGCGGTCACGACGCGTTCCCCGCCGGGATGCGCGCCCGGACGACGAAGCCGCCGTCCGGCCGCGGGTCCGCGCTGAACCCGCCGCCCAGCGCGTCGACGCGGTCGCGCAGCCCGGCGAGGCCGCGCCCGCTCCCGCCGGGGGACCCGGACCGCGAACCGGTGCCGTCGTTGCCGACCTCCACGCAGATCTCCTTCTCGCCGTAGCGGACACGGACCTCGGTGCGGCTGCCGTGGGCGTACTTGAGGGCGTTCGTCAGCGCCTCCTGGACGACCCGGTACGCGACGAACTCGGCGCTGCCCGCCGACTCGGCGCGGATGCCCTCCTCGGTGAACTCCACCGGCTGCCCCGCCTTGCGCGTCCGCTCGACGAGGGACGAGAGGTCGCCGGTGGTCAGCGCCGCGTCCTCGGTGTCGTGGTCGGGCTTCAGCACGTCGAGCAGATGCCGCAGGTCGCTGATCGCGCGGCGGCCGGTGTCGGAGACGGCGGCCAGGGTCTCCTCGAGCCGGTCGGGCGCCGCGGTCAGGTAGCGCGCCGCCTCGGCCTGGACGACCATCGCCGTCACGTGGTGGGTCACGACGTCGTGGAGTTCGCGGGCGATCCGGGTGCGTTCGGCGGCGCGGGTGGTCTCGGCGACGCGGCGGCGGCGCTCGGCCTCGGCGGCCCTGGTGGAGCGCAGGTAGGCCCCGAGCCCCCACACGACGCACACCGCCAGGTAGAACGTCACGAACTCGTCCGGCCGCTCGGTCGCGCCGAGCCGTTCGAGCCCGGCCGCCAGCGCCGCGTACGCCGCGGTGAGGACGGCCATGGCGGTGCGCCGGAACCTGTCCAGATGGGCGCCCGCGCTCAGCACCGCGATGGCCATCCCGGTGCCGGCGAACGTGTGGTAGCCGCGGAGCTGGTCGAGGGCGAAACCGGCCGACACCAGGACGAGGCACACGGCCGGCCACCGGCGGCGCACCACGAGCGGGAGGCTCTGCAGGACGATCGCCGCGACCGCGAGCGCGTCGTAGGGGCGGTCCGGCATCCCGCCGACCTGCGTCCCGAGGTCGTGCAGGGCGGGGATGAGCGACCCGGCCGCCAGCAGCAGCGCGAAGGGCAGATCCCGGACCGTGACGTCGTACCGCCGCCACGCGTCCGGGATCAGCCGGAGATCGATCACTGGGCGATGCTAGCGGTCGCGGCGGCGCGGTCGCGGCGCCTCCGGGGGACGATGGCGCCGCGCCGGTGGGCCAGCCACAGGAACACGGCCATCACCGCCACGCCGAACCCGACCGAGTAGATGCTCGCCTCCGGGCCGAACTCGCCGCCGCTGATCAGGGACGGTCCCGAGGTGACGCCCTTCATCAGCCCGTCCGGCGCCTCGTTGCCGGAGATCTCGGCGCCGAAGACGCCGGCCCCGGCGAAGTTCCAGGCGAAGTGCAGGCCGATCGGCAGCCACAGGCTCCGGGTCGCGGCGTACGCGGCGGCGAGCATCCCGCCCGCCTCGATGGCGATCGCGATGGCGCCCCACAGGTTGGCGTCCTCGTTGCCCAGGTGCATCAGGCCGAACAGCAGGCCGGTCAGCGCCAGCGACCACCAGGTGCCGATGCGCCCCTCGATGATCCGGAACAGGATGCCGCGGAACAGCAGCTCCTCCGTCACGGCCGCGGCGGCCATGAAGCCGAGCAGCGCGACCGCGCCGGACGCCGAGCCGTAGCCGTCGACCCGGTAGTCGCCGAGGAAGGCGAGGTTGGCGATGACGGCGCTGAACATCGCGAAGCCGATCAGCGCGCCCAGGCCGAGGGCGGGGAGCGCGCCCGCCCGGGCCAGCTCCGTCACGGGGCGGCGCTCCGTCCGCCCCACGACGAACACGTACACCAGCAGCGTCAGCGCCGCCGACGCGAGCCCGAGCGCCAGCGTGGGCAGCGTGTCCCACTGCACCGCCCTGGTGAGCGCGCCTCCGACGCCGGCGACCGCCCCGACCGCCAAGAGCTGGATGAGCAGCTTCATGTCGACTCCCTAGCGTTGTCCCCGCGGTCCTGGCGCCGCGGCCGGGAAGAACGCTATGGATCACGCGATCGGGAATCTTCACCGCGCGGTGGACACTTGCCGGTAGCTCGCTCGGGGGACGAGCCACCCGCGATGACCATGCCGGGGCGGTCGGGGCTCGCGTCGGCGGGTGCGGGTCAGCCCCCGATGCCGGACTCCTCCGCGGCGGTGATGATCGTCGCCGCGTCCTCCGGCAGCAGGTGGCCGTCGTCCACGGACCGCTGGGCGGCGGCCCGCACCTTGCCCACGTAGTCCGCGTGCGTCGGGTAGAGCGTGCTCAGCACCGGTTCGGCCGTGTGGGGGAACGACGGGTCGGACGGGTCGCCGGAGTCGTGCCGGTCCCACGGGTCGGCGTCGCCGTTCCACGGGTCGCGGGCGCCGTAGAGGCCGCAGAAGACGCCGCTGCCGCTGGTGTCGCGCTCCCCGCTGAGGGTCCGGGTCGGGACGGCGACGTCCGGCAGGCGGATGCCGCCGGTGGCGAGGCCGGTGCGCGGGTCGCGGAAGACGGTGCTCAGCTCCGGCCCGCCCGGGGGCGTCGGCCCGCCGCGCGCCCACCCGGACAGCAGCCGCAGCGCGGCGTTCATCGAGTAGTGGCCGGGCCCGTCGTTGAACGGCGCCGACCCGGGGGCGCAGTCGGCCTGCGGCCCGGCCGAGCCGACCGACTTCTGGATCGTGGGGGCGCCCATGTCGTAGGCCCACTGGTCGCCGTGGGCGGTGCCGGCCAGTTCCCAGTGGACGATCCGGTCGGTGTCCGGCTGCCGCGCGAGGAACGCGCCCGGGATGTCGGTCTCGGTGAGGACGACGAACACCGGCACCGGCAGGTCGGTCCGGATCCGGGACGGGTTCGGCATGCCCAGGACGTCGACGAGCCGGCCGCTGATCGGCGCGGCGACGGCGCTGTTGCTGTGGATCATGAAGCCGTCGTAGACCTGCGCGACCGGCTGGACGGCGTTGGCGTACGTGGTCATGAAGCCCGCGGACTGCGATTCGCCGTCGGCGAGGAGCGTCCTGACCTGCAGCCCGCCGAGCGGGTCGGGCCCGTCGGGGTTGCGCAGCGCCCGCCCGGCCTGGGAGAAGATGTCGTAGGAGAAGGCGTCGCCGGGGTGGACGAGGCTGCCGTACCGGGCCGGGTCCCAGCCCTTGAGGCCCTTGACGTCGCCGAGCCCGCCGTTGACGCCGACCGACTGCGCCGACACGCCGACCCAGGCGTAGCCCTTGCGCAGCAGCTCGTCCCGCGTGAACCAGTAGTCGGGGGAGATCTCGATCTGGCCGCTGACGTTGAGCCATTCGACGACGACGGTGCCGTTGAACTTCGCCGGGTCGGTGGGGCGGCGCACCAGCAGCCGGCTCTTGTACGCGGCGCGGCCGGACTCCCGGACGTCCCACCGCCCGTTCGAGCCCCAGAAGCCGGACTTGGCGTAGGACGCGGCCGTCCCCGAGATGAAGTACTCGCTCTCGGTGTAGCCGAACGAGCCCAGGTCCTCGGCGGCGGCCAGGAACGGGAAGCCGTGGTCGCCGGCCGGCGGGACGGTGACCACAGGGTCGGCGGGGGCGTCGGCGCGCGCGGCGGGCGGCGCGCTCAGCAGCGCGGCGGACAGCGCCGCCGCGAGCGTCGCGGCGGCGGCCCGGCGGCCGGGACGCCGTAGGGGTGGGCGCATGGGAGGTGCCTCCGTGGAGCAGGGGATGGGGAAGCACAGTGTCCGCCGCCCGGTACCGGCCGGGCATCGCGCGAATCACCGGCGTCCGGCCCGGCGTCCCCCTTCGGCCCGGTAGAGCGAATTCAGGGTTTTGCGAAGATCGTGGCTTTAGGCTGAGCGCCGTGACCTCTCCGGAGATGGTGATCGACGGCCGTTTCGAGCTGCGGGAGCGGCTCGGCAGCGGCGGGATGGGCACGGTCTGGCGCGCCTTCGACCTCGCCTTGGAGCGCGAGGTCGCCCTGAAGGAGGTGCGGCTCGCCGACGCGGGGGCGGCCGAGGCCGACCCGGATGTCGCGCGGATGCGGCGCGAGCGGGTGATGCGCGAGGCCCGCGCCCTCGCCCGCCTCGACCATCCCAATGTGGTGACCATCCACCACATCGTCGACTCGCCCGACATGCCGCACCCGTGGCTGGTGATGGAGCTGGTCCGCGGGCAGTCGCTGCAGGAGCGGCTGGCGCAGGGGCCGATGCCGCCCGCCGAGGCGGCCGCCGTCGGGCGCGGGCTGCTGGCGGCGCTGCGCGCGGCCCACGAGGCGGGCGTCTGCCACCGCGACGTCAAGCCCGCGAACGTCCTGCTGCGCGCGGACGGGACGCCCGTTCTCACCGACTTCGGCATCGCGGTGCTGCAGGAGGCGTCCCGCGTCACCGCGACCGGCGGGCTGGTCGGCTCCCCGGAGTACATGGCGCCGGAGCGGCTGCACGGCCACGAGGGCGATCCTGCCTCCGACCTGTGGTCGCTCGGGCTGCTGCTGTACGTGGCGGTGGAGGGCGCCAATCCGCTGCGCCGCTCCACGACGGCCGCGACGCTGGGCGCCATCATGACGGCGCAGATCCCGCCGCCGCGCCAGGCGGGGCCGCTGACGCCCGTCCTCCAGGCGCTGCTGGTGCGGGAGCCGGCCGCCCGGCCGACCGCCGCCCAGCTGGACCCGATGCTCGCCCGCGCCGCCGCCGGCCCGGCGGCGCCGCCGCCCCCGCCTCCGCCTCCGCATTTCGCCCCCATACCCGGGCCGGGGACGACCAGGCCGCCGTTCCCGGTGCAGCCGACCAATCCCTCACTGCGGCGCAGACGCCGCTCCGGTGTGCTCGGCGCCATTTTGGCCGTCGTGGCCGGAGGGGCCGCAATTCTCGTCGCGGCGGGTGTGCTCGTCCTTCCGGCACTCCTGGAGAATGACGATCCTGGGGATTCCCGCGAGCCCTATGACTCGTCGTCGAAGAGGGCCTCGGCCGGGCGGGAGGCGAACGGCGGAGGCGGCGATGAGGTCGAGTCGCTGCTCACCCCGACCGCCGTCCGCGCCGTGATCAAGATGTTCGAGGACGCGTCGGGCAGCAGGGAGTTCGCCCAGTTCACGGTGTACGAGCAGCGCGCCTCCGCCGACGCTCCCGTGGCGGGACGGCGCGGCGCCTTCGACAACTACACCTACGAGAAGGGCGCGGACGCGGCCGTGCGCAGCCGCCCCAGCGTCGGCATAACGACCGGCGACGCCAAGGTGAACCTGCGCACCTTCAAATGGGACGCCCTCCCCGCCCTGATGCGCCGCGCGGAGCGCACCCTCAAGGTGAAGAATCCGACCAACCGCTACGTCATCGTGACCGCGTCCTGGACGTTCAACGGCGACCGGCCGACCATGATGGTCTACCTCACCGACGACTACGGCGGCGGCTACCTGGCCGTGAACCAGAAGGGCGCCGTCATCAAGACCGTCCCGTCCGACTCCTGACGGGCGGCTCCCGGCGGGCGGGCCCGGTCACGGCTTGCGGGCGACGGCGGCGAACTCGTCGACCTCGGCGGGCGGGCCCCAGGCGGCGACGTCGCTCTCGTCGGGGCGCCAGCGGGCGCAGCTGACCAGGCCCGGCTCGGCGAGCTCCAGGCCGTCGAAATACCGGATGATCTCCTCGGGGGAGCGCAGGGTGAGGGGCGGGCGGCCGCCCGCGTCGTTGTACTGCTGCGCGGCCTTCTTGGAGGCGTCCCCGAACACCGCGTACGTCGCGTGGTTGATCACCAGGTGCCCGCCGCTCGGCAGCGCGTCGACCAGCCGCCGGACGACGCGGTACGACTCCTCGGTGTCATCGACGTGGTGCAGGATGCCGACCAGCATGACCGCGACGGGCCGGGTGAAGTCCAGCAGCTCGCGGGCCTTGGCGAGGATCGTGTCGGGGTCGCGGACGTCCGCGTCGAGGTACTCGCAGCGGCCCTCCGGGGTGCTCGTCAGCAGCGCCCGGGCGTGCGCCAGCACGAGCGGATCGTTGTCGACGTACATGATGCGCGCCTCGGGCGCGATGCGCTGCGCGACCTCGTGCGTGTTGTCGACGGTCGGCAGGCCGGTGCCGATGTCGAGGAACTGCCGGATGCCCTGCTCCTGGACGAGGTAGCGCACGGCCCGGCCGATGAACGCCCGGTCGGCGATGGCCTGCGCCTTGATCTGCGGATATCCCTCGGCGATCCGGTCGCCCATTTCCCGGTCGATCGGGTAGTTGTCCTTGCCGCCGATCCAGTAGTTCCAGATGCGGGCGGAATGCGGAACCGACTCATCGATTTGAGAGGCCATGGCACGAGTTTCCTCGTTCCCGAAGACTCGCGCCACGGGAATGGCCGCTTCCCGCCGCGGCCCCCGCGGAGTCCCGCGGAACTTCTTCCGGCCGGACCGATGAATCGGCGACGGCCCGGCGGTACACATCTCGACCGACCGGATCGAGAGGAGATCCCCATGAGCAGCGAGAGCGACGTCCGGGCCGT
>NZ_JBIQHY010000236.1:0-1828 GCF_044508335.1 Actinomadura sp. | reverse complement strand
CCTGTGACTGCGGGGCGGTATCCAACCACTAGCACTAGTCCCGGCCGCCGCTACCCAGGTAGCGGCGGCTAGACCATCCACCGGTCGTCCCCCGAGCCTCTCGGAGGACGACCGGTTATTCTTTGCAGCTTCAAGCATCCACACCACCGTCTCTGCACACGGGCAACGGCCGCCACAGACGTGGGCGTCTCCACCAAGACCTGGTGGCGGGGGAGCCACAACAACGAGCAGGACACGCCACCTTGTCAGCACCCCTCAGGCAGGAACGACCGCGCCATCGTGCACGGCCTGTCCGAGCCTGGTGAGGCGCGGAGCGCGACGAGGACGGCGGCGGGGCGGTGCCGGCGACAACCTCGCTGCTTCTCACGGGCGCGACCAACCCCGCAGAGGGAGTCGGCCTGGAGCCAGGATCAGACGACCCGCGGACCGAGCGTGCGGGTGGAGTCGGCGATGAGCGCGGCGGCCTCGTCCGGCGTCAGGCCGAGGGCGTCGATGATGAGGCGGACGGGGCCGATCTTCTCGGTGTCGCAGCGCTGGCAGCGGACCCGGTTGTCGCCGTAGAGGATCAGGGACGGGTTGCCGTCGTTGTTCGCGTGGCGGATAGGCCGGGGGCAGTGCCAGCGTCCGGCCGGGTCGGCGGTGGACCCCAACCGGGTCAGGACCTGGGCGATGTCAGCGCGGTTGGCCTGGGCTATCCGCTGCTCGTGGGCGGAGACCGGTACCCGGTCAACGACCTCGGCGCTCCTTCGGGCCGCCCGCTGCTGCCGGCGGTGGTCGACCGCCGCGCGGCGGATCTTCTCCAAGTCGATGCCCTGCGTGGGGTCGTCCTTGATGACCGGAGCCGGCTCGGTGCCCGTGGACAGGTAGGCGAAGCGGTCGTCGGAGCGCCGCCGGATCGCGGCGATGAGCAAGAACATCGCCAGCACGTCGCGGGTCGCGGGCGGCGGGACCATGCGCAGTCTCGCGGCGTAGCGGATCACGGTCACGGTCTCGGGCGTCGCCAGGCGGGGCGTACCCGGCGCCAGCCGGACGGTGGGCATCCCGACCGCGTCAGGGGTGTTCGGGCCGCCGGCCTGCGCCCACATCAGATGGCCAGAGGGGCGCCCGGCGTCCGGGAACGCGTGCCCCTGCGGATCGAGCCGGGAGAACTCCATGACGGTGTCTCCGGCATAGGCGTCGATGCGACGCCCCGCGAAGCCGCACAGCATGGCGTAGGGGACCAGGCAGATCGGGTCATCGGGGGCCATGAAGATGGCCCGCGAGCGGAAGTCCGCCGGGGTCAGCCCGCTGCGCCGCAGTCCGGCGATGGCCGCCGCGGTGATGTCGCCGGTGTCGTCCTCGGGAGTGACGTCGACGGTCTTCACGCCGGGAGGGCCGGGCGGTGAGCCGGCGGTGCGGATGGCGAGCAGGTAGTCGCTCAACTCCTTCACAAACGTCTCCTTTGTCATGTGGCTCGTCGACACAGGGCTGACTGTGCGATCTCAGGGCCGACATGCACGCGGTTTTGACCACTTGCCGCCATGGTCTTTCTCGAAACGGTGGGGATAGGCAGGGTGAGACCGGAAGCGGCGCTGCCCGAGCGCTGGGGCGAGCCGTGGTCGGGCAACTCGGATTACGCTGGTCGGCAGCCGGAAACGGAAAGGTGCGCATGCCTCCCGCTATGCAGAGCAAGGAAGAATTCTATATCCGTCACCTCTTCGACGACGTCCCGGTTTTCGTCGAGGCGACAAAGCATGCGCGGCAGGAACTCCCCTACGCACTCAGCGCGAAGAGACTGAGCTGATTCCAACTTCATCCGGCCTGGTGGTGCAGGGTGAGGATGGCCTGG
>NZ_JBIQHY010000158.1:0-13660 GCF_044508335.1 Actinomadura sp. | reverse complement strand
ATCCACTCCGAGTACCAGGACAACCTGTTCATGCTGTCGCTGTCGCGCGGCGGCCCGGTGATCTGGATGAGCGGCGTGGACGCGGCCAAGATCGGCGTCCGCGACAACGACTGGATCGAGGCGGTCAACCGCAACGGCGTCGTCGTCGCCCGCGCGATCGTCACGCACCGGATGCCCGAGGGCACCGTGTACATGTACCACGCGCAGGACAAGCTGATCGACGTCCCGCGCGCGGAGACGTCCGGCCGCCGCGGCGGCATCCACAACTCCCTGACCCGGCTGCTGATCAAGCCGAGTCACCTCGTCGGCGGGTACGCGCAGCTGTCGTTCGCGTTCAACTACCTCGGGCCGACCGGCAACCAGCGCGACGAGGTCACCGTCATCCGCCGCCGCTCCCAGGAGGTGCAGTACTAATGCGCGTCATGGCGCAGATGTCGATGGTGATGAACCTCGACAAGTGCATCGGCTGCCACACCTGCTCGGTCACCTGCAAGCAGGCGTGGACGAACCGCAGCGGCGTCGAGTACGTCTGGTTCAACAACGTCGAGACCCGCCCCGGGCAGGGCTACCCCCGCCGCTACGAGGACCAGGAGAAGTGGCGCGGCGGCTGGACGCTGAACCGGCGTGGCCGGCTGGCGCTCAAGGGCGGCGGCCGGTGGCGCAAGCTGCTGACGATCTTCTCCAACCCGAAGCTGCCCGGGATCGACGACTACTACGAGCCCTGGACGTACGACTACGAGACCCTCACCGACGCGCCGCTGCAGGAGCACACGCCGGTCGCCCGGCCGAAGTCGCTGCTGTCCGGCAAGGACATGAAGGTCTCCTGGTCGGCGAACTGGGACGACGACCTCGGCGGGTCCGTGGAGCACGGCGACAAGGACGTCCTGCTCAAGGAGATCTCCGACAAGGTGAAGATGGAGTTCGACAAGACCTTCATGTTCTACCTGCCGCGGATCTGCGAGCACTGCCTCAACCCGTCGTGCGCGGCGTCCTGCCCGTCCGGCGCGATCTACAAGCGCACCGAGGACGGCATCGTCCTCGTCGACCAGGACAAGTGCCGCGGCTGGCGGATGTGCGTGTCCGGCTGCCCGTACAAGAAGATGTACTTCAACCACCGGACCGGCAAGGCCGAGAAGTGCACCTTCTGCTTCCCGCGCATCGAGGTCGGCCTGCCGACGGTGTGCGCGGAGACGTGCGTCGGGCGGCTGCGCTACATCGGCCTGATGCTCTACGACGCCGACCGGGTGCTGGAGGCCGCGTCCACGCCGGACGACAAGGACCTGTACGAGGCGCAGCGCAGCGTGTTCCTCGACCCGAACGACCCGGAGGTCATCGCGGCGGCCCGGCGGGAGGGCATCCCGGACGACTGGATCGAGGCCGCGCAGCGGTCCCCGATCTACGCGCTCATCAACACCTTCAAGGTGGCGCTGCCGCTGCACCCGGAGTACCGGACGATGCCGATGGTCTGGTACATCCCGCCGCTGTCGCCGGTGGTGGACGTCATCCGCGACACCGGGCACGACGCCGAGGACAAGGGGAACCTGTTCGCGGCGATCGACGCGCTGCGCATCCCGGTGGAGTACCTGGCGGAGCTGTTCACCGCGGGGGACACCGCCGTCGTCGACGCGGTGCTGCGCAGACTCGCCGCGATGCGCTCCTACATGCGCGACATCAACCTCGGCCGCGAGCCCGACGACACCATCCCCGAGGGCGTCGGCATGACGGGCGAGTCGATGTACGACATGTACCGGCTGCTGGCGCTCGCCAAGTACGACGAGCGGTACGTGATCCCCACGG
Organism: Actinomadura sp.; assembly: GCF_044508335.1. Taxonomy (NCBI): domain Bacteria; kingdom Bacillati; phylum Actinomycetota; class Actinomycetes; order Streptosporangiales; family Thermomonosporaceae; genus Actinomadura; species Actinomadura sp. Next base: position 11,863 of record NZ_JBIQHY010000158.1, on the reverse strand, counting down.
CGCACGCCGAGGAGGCGCACAGCCTGGAGGAGATCGCCACCGAGTGCGCGCTGGACTACGACGGCGGGCCCGGCATGGGCGGCGCCGGGCTGCCCGGCGGCTCCGGCCCGTTCGGCGAGGCGTCCGGGCGGCCGAACCCGATCGCGGTGGAGAACTTCCACATGCTGCGGGCGCGGCAGACCGCCGACAACCCCGTCGACCCGGCCGACAAGCACAAGCGGGTCAACCTGCTCAACTGGGACGGCAAGGGCGCGCCCGCGGGCCTGTTCCCCGAGCGCAAGCCCGACTCGCAGGCCGGGCCGGACGGCACCAACCCGCCCGCCGACCCGGGCGCCGCCGAAACGGAGCCGAAGCCGTGAAAGCCAGGATCGCGAGGAGGGCCGGATTCGACGACGCCCAGCTGGCCACCTCCTGGCAGGCTGCGTCGCTGCTGCTCGGCTACCCCGACGAGGAGCTGCTGGGCCGCCGCCCGCTGCTGCGCCGCGCGGTGGCGGGCCTGCCCGAGGCGGCCGCGGAGCCGCTCGGCCGCGTCCTGGACCATCTGGACGCGACGCCGCAGCGGGAGCTGGCCGCCGACTACGTCGCCACGTTCGACCACCGCAGGCGGTGCTGCCTCTACCTGACCTACTACGCCTACGGCGACACCCGGAAGCGGGGCATGGCCCTGCTGCGGTTCAAGCAGGCGTACCAGGCGGCCGGGCTCGACCTGGACGACGGGGAGCTGCCCGACCACCTGGCCGTGGTCCTGGAGTTCGCCGCGACCGGCGACCTGGAGGAGGGGCGGCGGCTGCTGGTCGAGCACCGCGCCGGACTGGAGCTGCTGCGCATCTCGCTCACCGAGGCGGGATCGCCGTGGGCGCCGGTCCTGGACGCGGTGTCGGCGACGCTGCCGCCGCTGACCGGCCGCACCGAGGACGCCGTCGCCCGCCTCATCGCCGAGGGGCCGCCGGAGGAGACCGTCGGCCTCGCGCCCTACGGGGCCGACGCCGCCGCGGCGGGCCCCGTCTTCCTGCCCGATCCCACCGTTGGAGCCCGCTCATGACCAGCACTCTGCCCGCCCTCGCCGCGGAGAACGGCGGCGAGGCGGGCGTCGCCGGCACCCTGCTGTGGGTCGCCCTGCCCTACGTCACCATCGCGGTGTTCGTCCTCGGGCACGTCTGGCGGTACCGCTACGACAAGTTCGGCTGGACGACCCGCTCGTCCCAGCTGTACGAGCGGCGGCTGCTGCGCATCGGCAGCCCGCTGTTCCATTTCGGGATCCTCGTCGTCGCGCTCGGGCACGTCGGCGGGCTGCTGATCCCGGACCGGTGGACGGAGGCGGCGGGCATCACCGAGGACATGTACCACGTCGTCGCCGTCGTCCTCGGGACGATCGCGGGGTTCTGCACGCTGGCCGGCCTGGCGATCCTGATCTACCGGCGGCGGACGGTCGGGCCGGTCTTCCTCGCGACCACCCGCAACGACAAGCTGATGTACGTGGTGCTCGCCGGCACCATCGTCATCGGGCTGGCCGCGACGGTCGCCGCCAACATCATCGGCGACGGCTACAACTACCGGGAGACGGTCTCCCCGTGGTTCCGGTCGGTGTTCTACCTGCAGCCGGACCCGGACCTGATGACGGGCGTGCCGATCCTGTTCAAGCTGCACGCGCTGAGCGCACTGGTGCTGTTCAGCATCTGGCCGTTCACCCGGCTGGTGCACATGCTCACCGCGCCGATCGGCTACCTGACCCGCCCCTACATCGTGTACCGCAGCCGCGACGAGCACCTCGGCATGCACGAGACGCGCCGGGGCTGGGAGAGGGTCCAGCGCCCCTGACCCGGACGATGAGCGCTCCCACCCCCGCGCAGGGGGCGGGAGCGTTCCCGTGCGCGCGGCCGGCCGGACTCAGGAGCCGGGCGGGATGCGGCGGCCGGTGACCCGCCACAGCGGGACGCGGACGAAGTGGTCGCGCGGCCCCGGCGCCCACGGCCGCAGCGGCAGCAGGGCGAGGCGCGCCTGCTCCGCCGGGTCGGTCACCGCGCGGGCCTGCCCGACCACGGTCACCGACCAGCCCGTCCGGGCGGCCGGATCGAAGGCGTCCACCTCGAACGCGACGATCGCGCCGCGCAGCGCGGCGTCGAACTTCGAGCCGGGCGCGGTGCGGATGATCACGGCCTCGTCGCCGTCCAGGACGAAGGTGACCGGCTGGATGGCGGGCAGGGCCTGGTCGGTGTAGACCACGCGCCCGACCGGCGCGGACCGCAGCAGCGCGATGCACTCCTCGCGGCCGAGGATCTCCAGGTCTTCTCCGGCAGGTCGCATGCCACCAGGTTTCTCGACGGAGGGCGCGGGCCACAGGGGGCGAACGTCCCCGCCGGGCGGCGATGGTCCCGCGGGCGATGGACCTTGGCCCTTTCCAGCGGCGGCGACGCCCGCCGGGGTCCTCACCGGGGAGGGGTCACGAGGCGGCGGGGGCGCGGTCGCCGATCCGGCGGCCGGTGATCAGCTCGGGCCGGATGCGGATGAAGTAGTCGCGCTCGCCGGGGGCCCAGCTGCGCAGCGGCAGGGCCTCCAGCGCGGCGACGTCGCCGGCGTCGGTGACGTGCCGCGCGGGCCCGACCGCGACCACCGACCAGCCCGTCTTCGCGGCGGTGTCGAACTCGTCGATCTCGAACGCGACGATCGTGTCGGCGGCGGCCTTGGCCAGCCGCGACGTCCGCGACGTCCGGATCACGATGTCGTCGCCGCTGAGGGCGAAGTTCACCGGCTGGACGGCCGGCAGCGCGTGATGGGTGAACACGATCCGCCCGATCTCCGCGCGTGCCAGTAGGGCGCGGCACTCGTCCTCCTCGAGGATCTCCAGGCCGCTGTGGTCGAGCTGCATGCGTCCAGCCTGGTGTGCGGGCGCGGACCGCCGTTAGGGACCAAGGTCCCGATTCCCCGGGGTGGTGCCGGACGGCGCCGCCGGGGGCGGTAACGTCCCGGTCAACCGACCGAAGCCAGGAGGATCCGTGCTCGCCCTCACCACCGCCGACGTGCGCCTGTTCCTGCACGTGCTCGCCGCGACGATCTGGGTCGGCGGGCAGATCACGCTGGGCGCGCTCGTGCCCGCGCTGCGCGGCTACGAGGGCGTCACCAAGCTGGCCGCGCGCCGCTACAACATGGTCGCCTGGCCCGCGTTCGCCGTGCTCGTCCTCACCGGCGTGTGGAACATCACCGCGGGCGACATGGGCGACGCGGCGCAGCGGACCCTCGAAGTGAAGCTCGTGTTCGTCCTGCTGTCGGGCCTGGGGGCGTTCCTGCACACCCGCGCCAAGTCCACGGCGGGCCTCGCGGTGTGGGGCGCGGTCGGCATGGTCGGCGCCCTCGCCGCGCTGTTCTTCGGCGTCCAGCTCGGCTGATCAGCCGCGCCCGGCCGCGGCCGCCCGGCAGCGCCCGGCGATCGCGCGCAGGGCGTCCAGCAGCTCCGGCGGGCCGTCGGCCCGGAAGTCGGCGTCGAGCATGAGGATGTTCAGGGCCAGCCGCTCCGGGGTGTCGCCGCTCGCGTGCACCGCGCAGGTGTCCGCGTCCAGCGGCTCGACGAGGACGGACGCGGGCACCCGCGCCGTGATCTCGGCCGCGGGCGCGCGGACGGTGACGCGGGCCCGGTGCCGCGCGAGCGCGGCGTCCACGCCGCGCGGCACGAGGTCCGCGGGCGGCGCCGCCCGCGGCGTGAACCGCGGGCCCTCAGGGACGCGCAGGGCGATCCGGTCGGCGCGGAACGTGCGCCAGCCGTCCCGGGCCGTGTCCCAGCCGACCAGGTACCAGCTCGAGCATGTCTCCGATTCTCCCGCGATCGCGGCAAGGATCCTGCCGCATGGCGCGCGAAGCTCGTCTCATGAGCGATGACATCCGCCCCTTCCGCATCGAGATCCCGCAGGCCGACCTGGACGACCTCCGCGAGCGGCTCGCCCGGACCCGGCTGCCCGGCCAGGTACCCGGCACCGGCGCCGAGCGCGGCGTCCCCGAGCGGCGGGTGCGCGAGCTGGTCGAGCACTGGGCCGCTGGCTACGACTGGCGCGTCCACGAGGCGCGGCTGAACGAGCACCCGCAGTTCGTCACCGACATCGACGGGCAGCGCGTCCACTTCCTGCACGTCCGGTCGCCCGAGCCGGACGCGACCCCGCTGCTGCTCACGCACGGCTGGCCCGGCTCGGTCGCCGAGTTCCTCGACGTGATCGGGCCGCTGACCGACCCGCGCGCCCACGGCGGCGACCCCGCCGACGCCTTCCACCTCGTCGTCCCGTCCCTGCCCGGCTTCGGCTTCTCCGCCCCGCTCGCCGGGACCGGCTGGGATCTGCGGCGCATCGCCGCGGCCTGGGCCGAGCTGATGGAGCGCCTCGGCTACGACCGCTACGGCGCCCAGGGCGGCGACTACGGGTCGGGCGTGTCCCGGGAGCTGGGCCGGCTCGCCCCCGACCGGGTGATCGGGGTGCACCTCAACTTCCTGCTCACCTTCGGCTCCCCGGAGGGGCTGCCGGACGCCGATCGGGAGCGGCTGGCCCGGCTGGAGGGCTTCACGTCCGACATGGGCGGCTATCTCGCGATCCAGTCGACCCGGCCGCAGACCCTCGCCTACGGGCTCGCCGACTCCCCGGCCGGGCAGCTCGCCTGGATCGCCGAGAAGTTCACCGAATGGACCGAGGACGGCGTCGACCGCGACGCGATCCTCACCCACGCGACCCTCTACTGGCTGACCAACACCGCGGGGTCGTCGGCCCAGCTCTACTACGAGGCGTCCCGCACCTGGGGGCGGGACGAGCCGTCGCCGGTCCCGACCGGGGTGGCCGTGTTCCCGTTCGAGCCGGCGCCGCCGGTGCGCGCGCTCGCGGAGCGCACCGAGAAGATCGTCCACTGGACGGAGTTCGACCGCGGCGGCCACTTCGCGGCGCTGGAGCAGCCCGGCCTGCTCGTCGCCGACATCCGGGACTTCTTCCGCGCGCTGACCGGCGAGTAGATCGTCTAGGTTTGCCCCATGAGCGATTCTGTGGCGGTGGGGCTGGTCGGAGCGGGGCCCTGGGCGGGGATGGTGCACGCGCCCGCGCTGGCGGCGGGACCGGGGACGCGGCTCGCCGGCGTCTGGGCGCGGCGGCCGGAGGCGTCCGCCGAGCTGGCCGGCCGGCACGGCGCGCCCTCGTTCGCGCGGATCGAGGAGCTGTTCGACGCCTGCGAGGCGGTGGCGTTCTCCGTCCCGCCGGACGTCCAGGCCGACCTCGCCGCCCGCGCCGCCCGCGCGGGCAAGGCCGTCCTGCTGGAGAAGCCCCTCGCCATGGACCTGGACGGCGCCCGCCGGGCGGCCGGCGCGATCGCCGAGGCGGGCGTCGTCTCCCAGATGGTCTTCACGCTGCGCTACTCGCGCGCGGCGCGCGACTTCCTCGGCCGGGTGGGCGGCCTCGAACCGTTCGGCGGCTACGGATCGTTCGTCTCCTCGGTGCTGAGCGGCGGGCCGTTCGCCACGCCGTGGCGGCTGGAGAAGGGCGCGCTGCTCGACCTCGGCCCGCACATCGTCGACCTGCTGGACGCCTCCCTCGGCCGCGTCGTGGGCGTCCGCGCGCAGGGCGACCCGCTGGCCTGGCTGGGCCTCACGCTGGAGCACGAGGGCGGCGTGCTCAGCCAGGCGTCGGTCTCGATGGCGGGGACCGGCGAGCTGCCGCCCGCCCGCGTCGAGGTGTACGGGCGCAGGGGACACGCCGTGCTCGACTGGTCGCAGCTCGGCGACGACGCGTTCGCGACAATGGTCGACGAGTTCGCCGCGGCCGTCCGCGGCGGGCAGGCCCCGCCGCTGGACGCCGCGCACGGCCTGCGCATCCAGGAGATCCTCGCCTCCGCGGAGGCGCAACTCACCGAGTGAGGGGAACACATGGCACGGACGATCGACCAGATCCTCGCCGACGCGCGCGACCGGCTGGAGCGGCTGGAACCCGACAAGGCCCACGCCGAGGCGCGCGAGGGCGCGGTGCTGGTCGACATCCGCCCGGCGGCCCAGCGGGCGCGGGAGGGCGAGATCCCCGGCGCGCTGATCGTGGAGCGCAACGTCCTGGAATGGCGCTTCGACCCGGCGTCCGACGCCCGGCTCCCCGAGGCGACCGGGCACGACGTCCGCGTCATCGTGGTGTGCTCGGAGGGCTACACCTCCAGCCTCGCCGCCGCGTCCCTGCACGACCTCGGCCTGACCCGCGCGACCGACGTCGTCGGCGGCTTCCGCGCCTGGCGCGCCGCCGGGCTGCCGACGACCGGGGGAGCGGACGGGTGACGGCCGGCCCCGGCGGCCGGACGGCCCGCCGGGGCCGCGCACGATTCAGCAGTTTCGGCGGTCGATATCGCGGTCGCCTTAGTAATCGGATCCGCTGTTTTAGCGGGCTCCGCTAAAATGCGATTCTCTTTTTCTCTGGGTCTTGATTTCCGTGATCACTCGGGTAGAAGGAATTGAACCCTTCCCCGAGGAGGAATACCCGTGAAGGCTCCCATCATCAAGGCGGCCGCCCCGCTGGCCGCCGCGACCGCGGTACTCGCGCTGACGGCGTCCGGCGCGTCCGCCGCGACCACCACCGTCCGCGAGGACACCGCCGCCGGAGCGCCCTACTCCGGCAACTGGCAGGTCACCACCGTCGGCGCGATCGACTTCTCCGCCGACTTCCTGGGCGCGAAGGTGACCGGCTCCTGCGACGGCGCGACGCTGGAGGGGACGGTCGAGTCCACGGGCGCCGGCGAGCTCACCGCCGCGTCCATCGGCGCCTGCCGGACGTCCAACGGGCTCAGCTCGCCCGCGACCGACCTCGACCTCAGCGAGATCCCCGACCGGGGCGGCCAGGTCGTCTACGACCCCGTCGCCGGCGGGCGCGACGGCGTCCTGACCATCAACGGCGGCCTGCGCTTCAAGATCGAAGGCAAGATCTTCGGCATCACCATCACCTGCTGGTACGGGTTCCAGACGGGCAGCACGCCGGGCCTCCGGCTCGACGTCTACAACCGCGACAACCCGAACCGCCCGCTCCCGGACGCGGACGACGCCCAGGGCGGCTCCGACGACATCATGCTCGTGCGGCAGTCGGGAAGCAGCGGCCTCTGCCCGTCCAACGGCACCGGAAGCGGCGCCGGGATCGCCCGCGGCGAGAGCACGCCCGGCTCCGGCGTCTTCGACCGCAAGCTCTACCTGACCTCGTAGCGCGGGCCGCGGCGCGGAGAGGCGGCCGGACCCCGGGGCCGGTGCAAGGGAGTGATCATCCACCTCGGGGCCCGGCCGCCCTCATGCGCCCTCGCGGTGCTGGGTCGCCGTGTCGGAACGACCGGGGGCGTACGGCCGGAATCCTGTGGACGAACGCGAGGAATTCTGAGCCTAACTCCGCTGGTCAGCACTGTGTAATGACAGCGTGCTTACAGTTGTTTCCCACCGGTGTCCGGACACCGCCGTGGCAAAATCACCCGCGGCAGGCGAAACCGCGGAGGAGCTCGATGCTCCGCTCGGGCGCCTCCCGGAAGACGCCGTGCCCGACGCCGGGAAGGACGTGGAGTTCCACGTCGGTGCTCGTGAGCGCCGCGGCGAGCCGCCGGGCGGCGGAGACGGTCGCGACGGGATCGTCCTCGCCGTTCATGATCAGGACGGGCCGGGAGACCCGGTCCAGGTGGGGCCAGGGGTCGAACCGGGCGGCGAGCGTGTCCCGGAAGCGTTCGATGACGTCGCGGTTCCAGCGGATCCGTGCGAGCCTGTCCGCCGCGTCGGGATCGCCGCCCGGCCGCCGCGAGTACAGCGGCAGGCAGACCCGCTCCCAGTCCTCCTGGACGTCCTCGCCGCTCCAGTACCGCCGCGCGATGTCGCGGGCCTGCGCGCCCCCGAGCCGCTCGAAGATCTCCAGGCGCTCCTCGGCCGGGCCGGGCATGACGCTGTCGAGCACCACGCCGCGGACGCGGTCCGGATGGCGGTGCGCCACGGTCAGCGCCACCCAGCCGCCGCTGGACGTGCCGACGAGCACCGGGTCCGCGATGCCGAGCGCGTCGCAGAAGGCCACCACGTCGTCCGCCCAGCGCTCCCACGTCCACGACGCGGGGTCGCCGGCGTCAGACCGGCCGCTGCCGCGCTGATCCAGGTACACGACCTGCGCGAACTCGGCGGCCCGGCCCAGCACCGGCTTGAACAGCGAATGGTCGGCGCCGGGGCCGCCGTGCAGGGCGACCAGCACGGGCCGCTCGACCATGGCCGGCCCGTCGGGGACGAGCCCGGCGCCCTCGACGTCGAAGTACAGCCGAACGTCACCGATATCGATCCGCATCGGGTTGATTCTGCTCCCTGCGGAACAATGAGGGGTGTGAAAGCGGTGGTCGTTTCGGACACGCACGCCCCGCGGCGCTGGAAGTCGTGCCCGCCGCGGGTGGCCGAGCACCTGCGCGGCGCGGACGTGATCCTGCACGCGGGCGACGTGTGCACGGCGTCCGTGCTGGACGAGCTGGCGGAGTACGCGCCGGTCCACGCCGTCCTCGGCAACAACGACGGGCCGGACGTCGCCGCCTGGGGCGCCCCCGAACGCCTCGAACTCGACCTCGGCGGCCTCGCCGTCGCGATGGTCCACGACAGCGGCCAGTCCCGCGGCCGGACCGCCCGGATGCGCCGCTGGTTCCCCGGCGCCGACCTGGTCGTCTTCGGCCACTCCCACATCCCGCTGGACGAGACCGGCGACGGCGTCCGCATCTTCAACCCCGGATCGCCCACCGACCGGCGCCGCCAGCCGCACGGCACCATCGGCGTCCTGGACGTCCGCGACGGCCGCCTCGCCGAGGCGAAAATCGTTCCCGTCACATGAGGGCGTGCCGCCAGAATGCGTGAATGGCCGGTACAGCGAGCGGACGGCTCCCCTGGGACAGCGTGCCCGACCACGTGCGGAACGACGTGGAGACGCTGCTGGGCGCGCGCGTCGTGGCCGCCGCGACCCAGCCCGGCGGCTTCTCGCCGGGCGTCGCGGCGCGGCTCCGGCTGGACGACGGGAGCCGCGCGTTCGTCAAGAGCGCCGGCCCCGCCCCGAACCCCGACACCCCCGGCATCCACCGCGCCGAGGCCCGCATCGCCGCCGCGCTGCCGGGGACCGCGCCCGTGCCCCGGCTCCTCGGCTCCTTCGACCGGGCCGGCTGGGTGACGCTCGTCTTCGAGGACATCGACGGCCGCCACCCGCGCGAACCGTGGGACGCCGCCGAGCTGGACCGCGTCCTGGACGCGCTCGTGCGGCTGGCGTCCAGCATGACGCCGGCGCCCATCGACGCGCCGACGGCCGGCGAGCGCTTCGGGGCCTCCTTCCGCGGCTGGCGCCGGCTCGCCGCCGGCGGGGACCTCACCGGCCTCGATCCCTGGGCGCGCCGGAACCTGGCCCGGCTCGCCGCCCTGGAGGACGCATGGGAGGACGCCGCCGCCGGGACGACCCTCGCCCACGCCGACGTGCGCGCCGACAACATCCTGCTCACCGGCGACCGGGTCGTCATCGTGGACTGGCCGTGGGCGTGCCTGGCCGCGCCCTGGTTCGACCTGGTCGCGATGCTGCCGAGCGTCCACCTGCAGGGCGGCCCGAGCCCCGCCGACGTCTTCGGCGCCCACCCCCTGGCCCGCGGCGCCGACGAGGAGGCCGTGACCTCCGTCGTCGCCGCGGTCGCCGGCTACTTCGTCCACGCGGGCCGGCAGCCGCCGCCTCCCGGCCTGCCCTCCCTGCGCGCCTTCCAGCGGGATCAGGGAGAGGTGGCCCTCGACTGGCTGCGGCGGCGCATGGAATCGTCCCCTCTGAGATGAGCGCCGCGACCGAGGGGGAGCCCGCATGACCGACCGCGTCACCGTGAACGTCCGCGAGGGGGTCGCCGACGTGCGGCTCAACCGCCCCGACAAACTGAACGCCCTCGACATGGCGACGTTCGACGCGCTCGCCGAGACCGGGGACGCGCTCGCCGCCGACCCGTCCGTCCGGGCCGTCGTCCTGTCGGGCGAGGGACGCGCCTTCTGCGCCGGGCTCGACTTCTCCGCTTTCGCCGCCATGGCCGGCGACGGCGTCCGGACCGGCGAGAGCGAGCGGGCCGTCCGGCTGCTGAACGACATCACGGAACGCGAACCGGGACGCATCACCAACCTCGGGCAGCAGGCCGTGCACATCTGGCGGGAGATGCCGCAGCCCGTCATCGCCGCCGTCCACGGGCACGCCCTCGGCGGCGGCCTGCAGATAGCCCTCGGCGCCGACATCCGCATCGTCGCGCCGGACGCGAAGCTGTCCGTGTTGGAGATCCGCTGGGGCCTCGTCCCCGACATGACCGGGACCGCCGCGCTGATCCGCCTCGTCGGCGAGGACGTCGCGAAGGAGCTGACCTTCACCGGCCGCACGGTCACCGGCGAGGACGCCGTCCGGATCGGCCTCGCCACCCGCACCGCCGGCGACCCGCGCGCCGCGGCGGCCGAACTGGCCCGCGAGATCGCCGGCAACAGCCCCGACGCGGTGCGCAGCGCCAAACGGCTGCTGAACCGCGCGGCGGACCACGACCTCGCCGGCCAGTTCCTCGAAGAGTCCCGGGCGCTCGGCGCGCTGCGCGGCAGCCCCAACCAGGTCGAAGCCGTGCGCGCCTACTTCGAGAAGCGCCCGCCGTCCTTCACCGACCCCGCCTGACGGGCAGGACGCGGCGGGCGCGCCGCCGGGCTAGGCCCAGAATGAGGCGATCCCGGCGGCGGCGGCCTTCCCCTGCGCGAGACCCGCGTGCGCCACCGGAGTGCGGGTGGACGGATCCAGGGGGTCGGCACCCGCCGCGCGGCGCGCGGCCTCGTCCGGGCCGATCACCTCGACGCGCCCGCCCGCCTCTTCCACCGCGGCGACCTCCCTCGGCAGCGACGGGTCGTCCATCGGCGCGATCAGCAGCACGCGCTCGTAGCCCACGGCCAGCGTGAGGTTGTTCAGCGACGCGACCCCGCCGTCCACATACCGGACGCCGCCTATCGTCACCGGCGGCCAGATCAGCGGGACCGCGCAGCTCGCCGCGACGGCGTCCACGAGCGGCACGCCCGAGTCGCGGTCGAATACGCGGAGGTCACCGGTCAGCGCGTTCACCGCCGTCACCCGCAGGTCCCTGGACGGCCATTCGCGGACGGGCAGCCGCGCCTCGATCACGGCCCGCCGCGCGGCCTCGTCGACGGTGTCGGCGGCCAGCGCCCGCGCGCCCATCGCGCGCCGGATCGCCGCCGGGTCGTCGTTCTCCTCGGCGACCCGCATCCAGGTCTCCGCCAGCTCGGCGACCGTCGCGCTCCCGGACGGCACCAGCTCCCGGTTCTGCAGCGCCGGGTCCGCCTGCCGCTCGAACAGCTCGCCGAGGGGCAGGCCGCTGCCGACCTGCGCGGCCACCGCCGATCCCGCCGACGTGCCGATCAGCACGTCCGCGCCGGTGACGTCCGCGCCTTCTGCGGCGAGCCCCGCGAGCACGCCCGTCAGCCAGGAGATGCCCGCGACCCCGCCACCGCCGAGCACGAGCGCGCGTCCGTTTCCACTCATGATCCGTCCTCTCGTCGCAGGGGGTAGAGCGCAGGCCCACCAAGATCCATTCCCGGTGCCGCAGGGCGAGCCGGGCATGTCCCGACGCACACGGGCGGGGAAGAAACCCCGCACATCGTGCGTTAGGTCACGTGCCCGAACGTGATCAGGCGGAATACCCGCGTCGTCGGGCTCGTTGAAGCGTCCCGGGGTCCGGAGCGCCGATTTGACGTGGATGCTCGGACCACGTAAGTTAACCCCTCGTCCCCTCACGGATGCAGGACGCCCGCATGGCGGCCGGCCGGAGAACGGGGAACCCACCTACGAACCAGCTGACGCGGCCGTGCTGCGTCCGCTGCGGTCTG